>JAILGR010000021.1 GCA_024696565.1 Acholeplasmatales bacterium
ATAGTAATCCAGCTTGTAATATTGTTAAAATAAAGAATGTAATTACAATTGGAGAAATATTATAAGCTATATCATATAATGTAACCTTAAACTTACCTTTTCTTGAGAATAGGTGACTTAAGATTTCTTTAAAACGATAATAGAATACTAAATAATGGCCTCTTTTCCATCTAACTCTTTGACGCCACATTATCTTAAATGATGTAGGTTGTTCGTCATAGAAAATAGCATCTTCACAATATTGAACTTTATTTCCAGCTAGAATTTGGTCAACAGTTAATTCCCAGTCTTCTGTAATAGTAACATAATTCCAACCATCTTTTAATGATTCAGAATTAATAACATAACCAGTACCAGTAACTCTTGTTGAACAGTTACATACTGTTCTACCTCTAGATTCTAAGAAACATCCACTAGCAAAATAAATACCATATAAACCTGGGATAATACCTTTACCAAAGTTCTTAGAATTACGGAATGAAGCAACGATATTTTTACAATCATAATACATAAATGCATCATTCATCTTTTGGAAATAATTAGATGAAACAATATTATCTGAATCTAAGATAAAATAACCATCAAAGCTTTGAATACCATAATCTTTTTCAATTTGCTTAAATAGATATTTTAAACCATAACCTTTTGTAGCTTCTTCTTTATTGTTGTATTCATATACTGTACAACCATAGCTTCTTGCCACTTCTGCAGTATTATCACTACAGTTATGAGCTATAACGAATATATGAAGCTTATCTTGAGGATATTTAGCTTGCTTGATACTTTCAATTAAGTTTCCAATAACCTTTGCTTCATTTCTTGCTGGAATAATAATTCCATAATTTCCTTGTCTTTTTGCCTCAGGATATGTCTTTTTCTTAAACACACTGACAACGGCAAAAATCACATAGAAAACACTTAATACTGTTAGTATTCCAAATATAATTGAAAATACTAAGTTTACAATTTCTACATAATTCATTTTTCATTCTCCTCATTTTCTTCTTGTAATACCTGTGGGAATCTTTTAACTATTGCCTCAAATAAGATATCAGCAGTAGCTTCAGCGCCATAGGATGAATGGTGATCTTTTGCTGCCTTTTGGTAAGGAACTAAAACTGATGGATCCTTAACTAAGTTTTTAATCATTTTGACGACTTTTTTGTGGTTAAATTGTTTAACAGCACAGTGAACATAATTAATATAATAATCACCAATATTTGTTTCTATAGATGTTGATGTACCTGTAATAATTGATGGTACGCCAAAGAATGTAGGTTCTGCAATCATATTACCAGCCTTACCACAAAATAAGTCAGCTGAATTTAAATATTCAAAAATATTAGTTATAAATCCTTGAGGTAAGAATGTTACCTCTTCTGTTGGCTTTAAGCCTTTAAAGTATTCTAATAATTCTTTATTCTTACCACATACAGGAATAACTGTAACTGGAATATGTTCTTTAACAAGTCTTGTACAAATATCTTTCATTGCCCCCCTACCATAACCGCCTTCAGCTAATACAACTGTGAATTTATCCATAGGTAGGCCAAGCTTTTTCCTAGATGTCATTTTGTCATCTTTTAAATCAAAAGCATCATTTCTAATACAAAATGGCACAAGCTTTAAATTTTGACTATTATATGAAGTATCCTTTTTTGCCTCAATATAACCTGTTTCCATACTAACAAGTGATAAATCAGCTCTATATTTAAATAATTTATTCAATAATGCATCAGGACAATACATTACTGTAAATGGCTTTTTTTCCATTTGTTCAGCATAATAATTGGTAGCCCAGTGAGTAGAAAATACTACATCTGGCTTAAAGGTTTGTAAGAACTCAACACCTTTTTTGGCAGATCCTGGTACTAAAAAACGCATTGATCCCCATGTTGATAAATCAGTACCCCAAAACTCACAATTGAAGGTTGCAAAATGACCAACTAATGGTTTTGATGTATATGTTCTAACTGCCTTCTTTAGCTTTTCACCTAATTTTTTTACCTTTTCATCTTCAGCTTCTGAAAAAAAGTTAATATTTATAATCTCAAATTTATCGCCATATTTTCTACTAAATATTTCCTCAACAGCATTACAAGTCATAATATGACCAAATCCTGCTTCTACTCTTGGAAACATTACTTTAATCTTTGGCATAAAAACACCTCCATTATTAAAATGGTTCTATCGTATTATATCAATTATTATATAATTTTGCAAATTATATCTATAGATAACAAAAAGTGCCAAACATTTCTGTTTAGCACTTTTCATATTAATCTCTAATTAAGCGCCGTATGAAGATACTAGACTTCTCCAGTTAGAGAAATTAGTTTGAGCTGAAGTATAATATGTTCCCTTATAACAATTTGAAGAGATACTCCAGAACATACATAAGCCATAAGAGTTACCAGCACCCCTACCACAAGATGAGTATGCAACTAAGTTGTTGAATGCAGTTAATACAGCATTTGTATATGTACTACCTGGGTTGAATTTTGAGTTTGAACTCAACTTGTTAACGAAGTCTTTAGCATCGAATGTACCATAATATGTATAGTAAGTATCACCATAATGCTTAACACTCTTTACTAATGTATTGAATGAAGACTTATTGCTTGAAGTAATCTTATTAGCTAATTGTTTAGCCATGTTCTCCCATGCAGTCTTATAAGCTTGCATATAGGCTAAATTTAAATAAGATAATGTTTGATCATTATATGAGCTATTTACACCACCATTATCAGCAATGAAACCATCAACGATTGCCTTTAAGATTGTAGTTGTTGACTTCTTGCTGTATAAATCATCAACCCAAGTATCATAATCCCAGCCATAGCCTGATTCTGATTCTTCTGATGCAATCATATAGTTGAAGAAATTAGAGTTGAATTCTGCAACATCTTGTACAGACATTAAGCATGCATCATAACCAATGAATTCTAACTTTTTTGTTCTACCAGTATTAGCAAATGCACTTGTTAAAGCGCCCTTAACTTCAGAGTTTAACAATGAGTCGCTGCTATAGTTTTCATCATAGCATACACCTTGCATAGCTCCACCATGGTTCCACATAATGATACCAGTCTTGTCAGCTGGATAATTATTTAGACCCCATTCAACGAAGCTTTGGAATGTAGATTGTAAGCCCATGTTAGCCTTAGTTAAATTAGCTTCCTTAACTAATTGCTTATTTCTAACATAATATCTTTGAGTATAGCTTGCACTAATTCCATAAGTGCTTGACCACTTCTTTGCACCACCAGTTTGAATAATGATATTTACATCGCTAGGTTGACCTGCAACTGATAAAATTTCTTTTAAATCTGATGTAGCTAAATAGTTCTGAGATTCAAGGTCAGCACCACAAATATAAATCATGATTGTCCAAGCTGCATTTGATGTAGTTGGAGTTTCAGGTTCAGTTTGTGTTGGAGTTGTAACAGTTAAGTTACATGTAGCAGTATATCCACCATCTACAGTCTTAACAGTAATCTTAGCAGTACCTGCAGCAACACCTGTAACTACACCTGTAGATGAAACAGTTGCAACGTTAGTATTTGAGCTTGACCAAGTTACATTCTTGTTAGTTGCATTTGATGGAGTTACTGTTGCTGTTAAAGAACCACTCTTACCAACTTCAATTGTGCCATTTGTAACTGATAATGATACGCCTGTAACACTTACTGTAGTAGGTGTTGTTGGAGTAGTTGAATCAGAAGCATATTCTTGATAAATAGCAATATTCTTTTGACCACTCTTATAGCATGTAAATCTTTTATATGAAGAATTATATTTAATAGTGTTGTTAGTATATGATTGTGCCTTAACAGTTGCAACACCTGAAGATGTTACACTAACTGTAAAGCTTGAACCAGCACTAACACCAGTATATAAAGCTAAATAGTTTGAAGAATTTGAAGATGCACCTAAATAAGCATCATAATTCTCATCATAAAAAGAGTATGTACCGCTCTTATATCCAGCTTTTAAAACAAATTTGGCAACACTACTACTAGGAACAGCTATTTTTGTTCCATCACTAGTTGTTTTAGTAAGTGATGTAGCTTGTCTATAAGTATATTGATAACTGTTGTCACTATGTACATAATACATAGCATAAGAATAATCAGCAGCTGCAATAATTACTTTTCTTCCAGCCACTAATTGGCTTGCAGATGTCACTAAAACATAATCTCCATCTGACACCTTTGTTGCTTTTGTAATAGTTTCTTGCTTAACTGTAGGATTTAGTTCAGTTGCCGCATTTGCTTTTCCTGCAAATCCCAAAAATGCGAAGCAAGCTACTAGAACAAGAGCAAACTTTGTTAATAATTTTTTCATTTTTTCTCCTTTCAATGAAAATCATATCTAAAGAAAAAAACACATAATCAATTTGGTTATTAATTATGTAAATATAAAATAACCTCTAATTTCTCCAAAATCCCAATTTGCGATATATAACTATAACTCTAGCTTTGCTAATTTTATATCGTCTTTTGCTAAAAGATACGTATTTTCTAAGTATTAATTATACTCAATA
>JAILGR010000022.1 GCA_024696565.1 Acholeplasmatales bacterium
TATTAAAAAATTAAATGAAATAAAGAAAAGAACTGTTTTTGCTGATGGTATTTGGAATTATAAAATAATTACTGATTCAGTAGTTATGATTTCTTTAGAAAATAGTGAAGAAGAAATTATTGCGATTATTAATTTGAATCACGCAACAGGAATGGTTAATACTGAACTTGAAGGGAAATTCTTTAATTTATTGACAAAAGAGACCATTACAATAGATAAATATTTACAAATGAATGAAGATGCTCAAATTCTTTTAAGAAAAAAGTAAAATTATCTTGCAATTTTAATTAGTTTCTTATATTCTTATGTAGTAATTTGAAGGAAGATAAATATGACACCAGAAGAGATTTTAGTATTAGCCAATGTTATATCATTTATTGGTAATGCATTATTTACTGCATCAGCTTTATTTAAAACCAAAAAAAGAATAATAGCATTTCAAACATCTTGTCATTTAGTTAATTCAGTTGCAGCTGCAATTGCGATTCCAGTTAATCCTGCCGCATGGTCAGGACTTAGTCAAGATGCTACTTGTTTCTTTAAGAATATAGTATTATTGTTTGTAGATGATTCTAAGAAGAAATTAAAGCTAGTTGTTAATATATTCTTTATCATAGTAGCTTTAGTATTAGGTATTATTTTAACTACAACATTAGGTGGAGCTGTTTGGTATGGATATTTACCAATTGCTGGTTTATTCTTATATTCTATAGTTGCGACTTATGTATTTTGGAAAGATAATTTATCTAAAAATAAAGTTGAAGTATTATTAAAAAGCTTTTTGATTGTTAATGGTATATGTCAATGTATCTATGGTATGTTAGTACCTTTATATCCAAATACAATCTTTAATGCTATTACAATAGTATTATCTATTTATAGTATTATTAGAATAGCTATTACTGTTAAGAAACAAAAAAATGAAAAAATGAAAGAAGATATTTTAGAATAGCACATATTATATGTGCTTTTTCTTTACAAAAAGTCAATATTTGTATGTTTTAAAAGAATATCAAATATGATATAATTATTTATATGATAGCGTTTTCAAAATAGGGGTGTTATATTATGTTTGATTGTATTATTATTGGCTGTGGAATAACTGGCGCTTCCATAGCTTATGAATTATCAAAATATAAAATGAAAGTTTGCATCTTAGAAGCATTAAATGATATTGGAGATGCAACAACTAAAGCTAATTCTGGAATCGTTCATGCAGGTTATGATCCATTACCTAACACATTGATGGCAAAATTAAATGTAATAGGATCATCAATGTATGAATCTTTAGCAAAGAAATTAAATGTTCATTATGAAAAAATAGGTTCTTTAGTAGTTGGTAAAAAAGAAGATGAAGGTAAAATCTTAGAGCTATATGATAGGGGAGTTCAAAATGGCTGTAAGGATTTAAGTATTATTTATAAAAAGGATATTGAAAAGCTAGAACCTAATATTAATCCGGAAATAGAAATTGCATTATATGCTAAAAATGCGGCAATTGTTTCTCCTTTTGAAATGTGTTATGCCCTAGCTAAGAATGCCGTTAGTAACGGTGTTGAATTACATTTAAATAGTAAAGTTATAGCAATTACTAAAAAAGATGATAAATTTATAGTTAAAACAGAAAAAGATGAATATGAAACTAAATATGTAATTAATGCGGCTGGTATATATGCTGATAATATTTACAATATGGTTTTAGGAGATAATCAAAGAAGTTTTAAAATAGTTCCTGTTAAAGGAAGTTATTACTTATTAGATAAAAGTGAAGGTAAGCTTGTTAATCATATATTATTCCAAACTCCAAGTGAAAAAGGAAAAGGTGTTTTAGCAACTAAAACTGTTCATGGTAATTTAATAGTAGGACCTGATGCAATAGATTCAGACTCTAAAGATGATGTATCTGTTTCAAGCGATAGTTTAGAATATATTAGAGAAAAGATTTCTTTTACTACTAATAAAATTAATTATAAAAATAATGTTAGAAATTTCTCGGGACTTCGTGCTAAGGTTATGGGATTTGATGATTTTATTATTGGAAATAGTATAGTATCTGGCTTTATTAATTTTGCAGGTATAAAATCACCAGGCTTAAGTGCAGCTCCTGCCTTTGGACCTTGTGCTAAAGATATTATAGAATCATTAGGTTTTAAGTTTGAAAGAAAGGATGATTATAAAGATTATCCAATTAATAAATTCTTTAGAGATTATACAAAAGAAGAATTAAATGAAAAAATTAAAGAAAATCCATTATATGGAAGAATAATCTGTAGATGTGAAAGTGTAAGTGAAGGTGAAATAGTTGATGCTATTAACGATATTATTCCAGCATTAAGTATTGATGCCGTTAAAAGAAGATGTAATAGTGGTATGGGTAGATGTCAAGGTGGCTTTTGTCAGCCTAAGGTATTAGAAATTATTGCTAGAGAATTACATATTTCTCCTAAAGAAGTATTACAGGATAATTTAGGATCTAATATAGTCTTAGATTATACTAAGGAGGGAATTTAATATGGAATATGATTTAGTTATAATTGGTGCTGGCCCTGCAGGTTTAAGTGCGGCAGTTGAAGCATATAATAGTGGTGTTAAAAATATTTTAATAATTGAAAGAGATACAGCTTTAGGTGGTATTTTAAACCAATGTATTCATAATGGCTTTGGCTTATCATTATTTAATGAAGAATTAACTGGCCCTGAATATGCCAATAGACTTGTTAATATGTTAAAAGATACTAATGTTAAAGTTAAATCTGATACAATGGTATTACATATTACAAAAGATAAAGAAATACATTATGTATCTAAAAATGAAGGATATAATGTAATTAAGGCAAAGGCTATTATTTTAGCGATGGGCTGTAGAGAAAGAAGTAGGGGACAAATTGCTATACCTGGAGCTAGAGTTGCTGGTATATTTACTGCTGGTGCGGCTCAAAAGTATTGTAATATTGATGGCTATTTAGTGGGAAAAAGAGTAGTTATTTTAGGTAGTGGCGATATCGGTTTAATAATGGCAAGAAGAATGACTTTAGAAGGGGCTTTAGTTTTAGCTGTAGTTGAATTAATGCCATATTCTAATGGCTTAACTAGAAATGTTGTTCAGTGCTTAGAAGATTATAATATTCCATTATATTTATCTCATACAGTGACAGATATAATTGGTAAAAATAGAGTTGAAAAAGTAATAGTATCAAAGGTTGATGATAATAAAAATCCTATTAAAGGAACAGAGATCACTTTTGATTGTGATACGCTATTATTATCTGTTGGATTGATTCCTGAAAATGAATTATCTAAAGAAGCTGGTATATTATTAGATCCAAGAACTAATGGCCCAGTAGTATATGAAAATATGGAAACATCAATAAATGGTATTTTTGCTTGTGGTAATGTTTTACATGTTCATGACTTAGCTGATAATGCTTCAATAGAAGCTAAAAGAGCTGGTAAGGCTGTAAAGAAGTATTTAGATAATATTGATAAAGAATATGATTATATAGAATTAGAAGCAAAAGATAATGTTTCATATACTATTCCGCAAAGATTAAGAATTGATAATGTTTCTGATGAATTAAATATTTTCTTTAGAGTTAAAAATATTATGAAGGATAAATATATTTATGTAACATCAGGTGATAATAAATTAGCTAAAGTAAAAAGGTTACATTTAGCTCCTGGTGAAATGGAATCAATTCAAATAAAAAAAGAAAAACTCATTGGTTTAACACAACCAATATGTGTTAAGGTTGGTGATTAATATGAGAGAATTAATATGTATTACTTGCCCAAGAGGTTGTCATTTAAAAGTTGATGAGATAAGAAAAGTGGTTACTGGTAATTTTTGTAAAAGGGGAGAAATATATGGGTTAAATGAAGTTATTTCTCCTAAAAGAGTAGTAACTTCAACAGTTAAAATAGAAGGAGCATCCATTAATTTATTACCAGTTAGAACTAATAAGCCAATAGCTAAGGAATTAATAATGGATGTAATAAAAGAATTAAGGAGTATTACTGTTAAGGCTCCTATTCATGTAAATGATGTAATAATTAAAAATATTTTTGGTAGTGATGTTGATATTATTGCTACTAGAGAATTGTAGGTGATTTTTGGTGGAGACGAAAAAAAGAAGATATATTATTGCCCTAGATCAAGGTACTACTTCATCTAGAGCGGTTGTATTTGATAATTCTGGTCATATTTTAGAAAAGGTTCAAAAGGAATTTACTCAATATTATCCTCATCCAGGATGGGTTGAACATGATGCGATGGAAATATATGCATCACAATATTCAGTAATGACTGAAGCCATTGCTAAATGTGGCATTAGACCATGGCATATTTTAGCTATTGGTATTACTAATCAAAGAGAAACAACAATAGCTTGGAATAAAGAAACAGGGAAACCAATTTATAATGCGATAGTATGGCAATGTAGAAGAACATCAAGTATTGTTGAACAGGTTAGAAAAGATGGTTTAGCAGATTATATTAAAGATACTACTGGTTTAGTTCTTGATGCTTATTTTTCAGCAACTAAAATGAAATGGATTTTAGATAATGTTGAAGGAGCTAAAGAATTAGCTAATGAAGGTAAACTTATGTTTGGTACAGTAGATACTTGGTTAATTTGGAAATTAACTGATGGTAAGGTTTTTGCTACTGATTATACTAACGCATCTAGAACTATGCTATTTAATATTAAAACATTAAAATGGGACGATAAATTATGTGATTATTTTGGCATTTCAAAATCTTGTTTACCAGAAGTTAAGAATTCATCTGATGATTTTGGTTCTGTATCTATTTTTGGATATGAAATACCAATTGCCGGTGTTGCTGGTGACCAACAATCGGCGTTATTTGGACAAGCTTGTTTTAATAGAGGAGATATCAAAAATACATATGGTACTGGTTGTTTCTTATTAATGAATACTGGTAGTGAATATGTAAAATCTAAAAATGGACTTGTTACTACCTTAGCTGCAACTTACAACAATAATATTCAGTATGCATTAGAAGGTTCTGTCTTTGTAGGTGGTGCGGTTGTACAGTGGTTAAGAGATGAACTTCATCTAATCACTGATGCTCAAGACTCTGAATATTTTGCAACTAAAGTAAAAGATACAAACGGTGTATATGTTGTCCCTGCTTTTACAGGTTTAGGCGCTCCTCATTGGGATATGTATGCTAGAGGTACTATTTTTGGTATTACAAGAGGATGTAATAGAAGCCATATTATTAGAGCTTGTCTAGAGGCTATTGCTTATCAAACATTAGATGTTATGGATGCTATGAGGCAAGATACTAATATTGATATTAAGACATTAAAGGTCGATGGTGGAGCCTCTAAAAATAATTTCTTAATGCAATTTCAAGCTGATATTTGTGAATGTGAAGTTAGAAGAGCTAAAATTATGGAAACGACAGCTTTAGGTGTTGCATATTTAGCTGGTTTAAAAGTAGGAGCTTTTTCAAGCATTGATGAGATAAAAGAAATTTGGGCAGCTGATGATGCATATATTCCATCTATGGAACACGATGATAAAGAATTTAAAACAAAAAAATGGCATAAGGCTGTAGAAATGGCCAAAGGCTGGGAAAAAGAATAAAAAACTATAGATAGTATTTTCTATATATGTTATAATTAAAAAATCTTATAAAGGTTGGTGATTTGTTGTGACAACAAAATGGAAAGAAGGAATCCCTGTATATTTAGAGGGTGATGTATTATCAAAAACTGACATTTACAAGATGGCAGTTGATTATGTTGCTGATTATGAAGGCTCTAATCAAAAACTATTTTGTTTTTCTAAAGATTATGATAGAAGAACAGGCGTAAGTATTACTGGTAGAATTGGTTATGATGTTGTCTATATTATGGTTAGATCAAATCTAGCCCCTACGCAAAATCAAATGACTGAATTTGAAAGAAATGTTTTAATTGCTAAAAGTTTTATTTATGGTCAATCTTGTTATTATGCAAATGTTACAATTGGTAGTAAAGATGATAAAAGAAGAGAAGCTTCCTTAGCTTTGAAAGATGATGATTTTTATATTAGTTATAAAGGTATGGAATATGTACCAAGAGCTAATTATGATCAGCATACTATTTTATTATTACAAGCATTAGAAGAATTAGGCGTTGGATATTATATTAAAAACGCTGATAATTTTAAAAAATTATTAGATGATGATGTTAAATTGATTCAAAAAGATGGTTCTGTTATTTCAGGATTAGATAATGTATTTAATCATTTTAATAAAGAATTTGATAATTTAAAGGAAAAAGGAATTAAGACAGATTATTTCTTATGTAAATCAGATAATGATTGTGCTGTATATATCGAATATGTTGTTGATGGTTTAGCTAATGGTGATGTTCTATACGCTAAAGTTGAAGATGAAGCTGGTTTAATTAAAGAAATAAAATATTCTGAACCATTAAATCATAAGATATCTTTTAAATAGTTATTTAAAGACACAGGATACATATGTATTTTGTGTTTTTATTTTACAAAATTAGTGTTGACAAACTATATAGATGTGATACAATATTCAATGGTTAGTTTTGACAAACTAAAAAGGATGTGGGATTTATGCCATTAGTTATAGCACCACAAAATGTGGAACTAATGATATTGAGAGTTTTAGCAGATGAAAAGGATAAAAAACACTTTGAGTCTTTAGGAATTGCGGTAAACCAAAAGATTATGGTTTTATCGAATACTAATGGTAGTGTAATATTAAAGGTTAAAGAAGGTCGTTTAGCCCTTGATAGAAATATTGCCACTAAAATTGTCGTAACTGTATGCTAAAAAGGAGATATTTATGGAATTAACAAAACTTGTAGATGTACGAGTAGGACAAACCGGAACCATTAAAAAGGTTGAAGGTGAAGGAAAAGTTAGAAGAAGACTTTTCGATATGGGAGTGACTCCTAATGCTAATTTCTTTGTTAGAAAAAAAGCCCCATTAGGAGATCCAATTGAATTAACTATTCGTGGGTATGAATTATCATTAAGAAAAAATGAAGCTGAATTAGTTTTAGTAATTGTTGATGAGGAGGAGGCAAAATAATGAAAAGATTTGCGTTAGCCGGAAATCCTAACTGTGGTAAGACTACATTATTTAATGCTTTAACTGGTTCAACAGCTCATGTAGGAAACTGGCCTGGTGTTACAGTTGATAAAAGAGAAGGTACATATAAGAAGTGTGCTGAACCTATTTCAATTGTAGATTTACCTGGTATTTATTCACTTTCTCCATATACACCAGAAGAAGTTATTTCAAGAAATTTTATTTTAGATGAAGATCCAGATTGTGTAATTAATATTGTAGATGCTACAAACTTAGAGCGTAATCTATATTTAACTACTCAATTAATTGAAATGGATGTTCCTGTTGTAATAGCTCTAAACATGATGGATGTTATTGAAAAAAATGGAGATAAGTTAAATGTTGAGCTATTAGAAAAAGAAATTGGTTGTCCTGTAGTGGCAATTTCCGCTCAAAAGGGAACTAATATCGATGTATTAATGAATAAGGCTTATAATGAAGCCTCAAAAGTAAGAACTGGTAAGACAGTTTTGGAAAATGGAACATTAAAACATTTAGTTAATGACTGCAAAGCAGCATTCACTGGTCTTGGGGTTAAACATCCATTATTCCATGCTGTAAAACTAGTTGAAAATGATGAGATTGAAGTATCTAATCATCCTGACTTGGTAAAGATTGTAGATGAATTTAAGAAAACATATACAAATGATTTATTCCAAGATGACTTAGAAGCTGTAGTTGCTGATGATAGATATAATTATATTTCTAAGAACTATAGTAAAGCCAAAGAAAGAAAAGAAAAGACAGAAAAAGAAAAATTCACTTTATCAGATAAAATTGATAGAGTATTAACTAACCGTTGGTTAGGTATTCCTATTTTCTTAGTAATATTATTCTTTATATTTAGATTAACATTTGCTGAGAATTTATTCTGGATTCCTATTTCAAGCCCTTCATTTGAAGGAACTATGTTTGAAGGATTATTCTGGACAGATGCTGGTATTAATTCTCCAGGTGTAATACTATTTAATTTCTTAGACTGCATTACTGCTTGGTTTGGTGATGTGATTCGTGGTTGGTTCGAAGCCGGAGGAGCACAGGCTTGGGTAACTGGTTTAGTATGTGATGGTATTGTTTCAGGTGTATTCGCAGTATTATCATTTGTACCACAAATCCTATTATTATTCTTATTCTTCTCAATTTTAGAAGATTCAGGATATATGGCACGTGTTGCATTTATCTTAGATAAGATTTTCAGAAAGTTTGGTTTAACTGGTAGAGCATTTATGCCTATGATTATGGGCTTTGGTTGTTCAGTTCCAGCTATGATTAATACAAGAACATTAGCAGAAGAAAGAGAAAGAACTACAACTATTCGTGTAATTCCATTCTTCTCATGTGGAGCAAAGCTTCCAATTCTTACAGCAATTGCTGGTGGTATTTGTGAAATCTTTGCTTTCCCTAATGTTGATTTAATTACATTTAGTATGTATATTGTAGGTATTTTAGTTGCTATCATTGCAGCATTAATTATGCGTCATACAACAATGCGCGGACCTTTAGCACCATTTATTATGGAATTGCCTACATATCATATGCCTCAAGCAAAAGCATTAATGCTTCACTTATGGGATAAGTTAAAGCATTATGTTAAGAAGGCATTTACAATTATCTTAGTTTCAACAATTGCAATTTGGTTCTTACAATCATTTACATTTGATTGGCGTTTCATTGAACAAGCTAATCCTTCAGATTGTGTAACAGAAGCATATGATGGATTACTTGAGAATGAAGCATTTGTACTTGAAGTTACAGCATTAGATGAAGATGAAGAAGGATTTGCAGAAGAAGGCGGTAGTGAAGCATTCTTTGCTAAAATGGATGAAATAGCTACTGGCATTGAAGAATCAATGAATGATGATGAAAAAGCTGAATTAGAATTAAAATTAGCTGCATTTACTTTAGTATCAGATCAAGTATTACAAGAGGCATTCCAAATCTATACAGATATTGTTACTGCCCCTGATTATGTTGATACAGGTGATTCAATTTTAGCTGGCTTTGGTAAATTATTACAACCAATCTTTACTCCACTTGGATTTGGTTCTAATTTAAATAAGAATGGTTGGGTATTTGGTGTATCTGCAATTACTGGTTTAATTGCAAAGGAAAATGTTATTGCAACTTTTGCAGTATTAGCACAATGTAGTGAACCAGTTCCTAATAACGTAGAAGAATTTGAAGCATTAATTACATCTTCAAGTGATGAAGAAGGTGTTGATGCATCTATTACAATGATAGAAAACACAGGCTTGGTTGAAGCTGGTGGTTGGGCAGCATTAATTGCATATATTGTATTTAATATGACAACAATTCCTTGTTTCGCTGCTGTTGCTACAGCTAAGGGCGAACTTGATAAGAAGAGATTCTGGTCAACTATTGGTTTCTGGTTAGCAACATCATATGTTACTGCATCAATCGTCTTTGTATGCTTAAGATGGTGGTGGCCAATTGCTATAGTATTAGCTCTAGCTTGTGGTGCTGTTGTAGGTCTTCACTACTTTAATAAATATAGAGATCAAAAGGTAACTGCTTAATGGGTTTAATTGATATTATTGTCTTAGTTGTAATAATATTAGTTGTTTCATTAATAATCGGTAGATACATTTATAAAAGAATTAAAAATATTCCAACAGGAAGTTGTGGAGATTGTTCCTTAACAAAGGATGCTAATCGTACACTAAAAAAAATTAGAAAAGAATTAGATGAAGAAATGAAATAAAAGAGTCCCCAATTATAAAAAATAATTGGGGATTTTCTCTTTATGCTTTAGCAATATAGAAATATATCAATTAAACCCATTAAGCAGTTACCTTTTGATC
>JAILGR010000024.1 GCA_024696565.1 Acholeplasmatales bacterium
AATAATATTAATGATAAGGGTTTATTTGATATTAAATATTTTGAAACAAAATTAACACTAGATACGGTAAGCTTAGCTAAAGGATGCCAAGCTGTATGTGTATTTGTTAATGATATTATCGATAAAGCATTAATAGATGAATTAATAAAATTAAATATTAATTTAGTAGCCTTAAGATGTGCTGGTTATAATAATGTAGACGTTGATTATGCAGATGGAAAGATTCACGTCGTAAGGGTTCCTGCCTATTCACCTGAAGCAGTAGCTGAGCACGCTATGGCTATGCTGTTGACATCTATTAGAAGAATCCATAAAGCATTTATTAGAACTAGGGATTTTAATTTTAGTTTAAATGGTCTTACAGGCTTTAATTTATATGGTAAAACTGTAGGTGTAGTTGGAACTGGTAAAATTGGTAAGGCTTTTATTAAAATTTGCCAAGGCTTTTCTATGAATATAATTGCCTATGATAAATTTCCTGATCCAAATTTAAATATTAAATATGTTTCAATGGATGAATTATTTAAAGAATCTGATATTATTTCATTTCACTGTCCATTAACTGATGAAAATAGACATATCGTTAATGAAGATACAATTAAGAAAATGAAAAAAGGAGTTACAATAATTAATACTTCTAGAGGAGCATTAATAAATTCAATTGACTTATTGAATGGTATAAAAGATAGAAAAATAGGAGCTGCTTGCCTAGATGTTTATGAAGAAGAATCTGATATCTTCTTTCATGACTTTAGTCAGCATATTATTAATGATGATACTCTAGCAAGGTTAATATCTATGCCAAATGTTATAGTAACATCACATCAAGCCTTCTTAACAAATGAAGCATTAAATAATATTGCCTCTACTACATTAAATAACATAGCTGAATTTATTAATATTGGAAAATCTAACAATGAAATATGTTATAAATGTCCAAAATAAACTAAAAGGGATTGCAAATTTGCAATCCCTTATTTTTATGCAGCTGGTAATTCTTTAAAATCGTCATCGTCTTCTAGTTCAATTGGGGCTTCGGCTTCAATATCCTTCATTCTTTGTTTTAAGACTTTAGCTTCATCTTCTTTACTTTGTTTTTTAAGACCACCCTTAGTAAATACTTTAATTGTTCCTGGTTCATCAATTTCAAGCTTTAATTCTTCATGATGATATACCTTAACATTGAAAGATTCTTCTAATTTTTCTCCTTCTAATTCTTCAGGCTCTTCTTCAGATATAGCTTTTAGTCTTTGACTCTTAATCTTATCTTCTTCAGTTTTAGATTGTTTTTTAAGACCAGATAAAGATATTACAACAGAACGTTTAGGTTCAACCTTTTCAGGTTCAGCCTCTTCTTTAACTTCTTCTTTGGCCTCTTCTTTTTCTATAGGTTTAGCCTCAACTTCCTTTTCAGGTATAGAATTCAAGAATTCGTCAAATTCATCTTCACTAACAGAGACATTTTCAGGTTCTGCCTCTTTTGTTTCTTCAGATTCTACTTCCTCTTTTATTTCTTCTTTATTTCCATTTAAAAGAGAAATCTGTTTTTCAAGTAAATCGATATATTCTTTTTGTTTAGATGATAGTTTTTCTAAATAAGCAAGCCTATTTTCAAAATCATTAGTTTTTTCTTCATCTAAAGTAAGGGTAGTAGATGCTTTATTATATTTAAGCTCTAATTCTTTCTTTCTATCCTTTCTTTTTCCTCTAATGATATCAAATACTAAGAAGCCACCAATTAGCATCATAGCAATTGATTCAATAACTATCATTACTATTACGAATGTAGGTACTGATGATAAAATTACTAAATTCATTTTATGTTCCTCCTATGCCTTATATTTCTTCCTTATTAACAATATTAATACTAACATTGCTAATGTCATTGTTTGAACTACTAATACGATATAAACGATTGTGGCATTGGTATTACCAAAGCCGAAATTACTAATTGAATTAGCACTAAAGACAATATAATCTCCATCAATTGTATAGTCTAATTCAGTAATCTTTGAATCATTACCCATGACAAATAATTTGAAATCTTCATCAAGATTTGAAACTATTTCCTTATTAATTCTAATTGTTAAATTATATTCACTAATATCTATTACTTCATTTCCCCTCATTGCTTGAAGCTTATAGACATTACCTAAGTCAACATCAGAATAATTATTTTCTAAACTATTTTGGAATGACTCAACATTCTTTTCTTCAGTAATAATAATTCTAAAGTCATTAGTTATTTCTAAATCCTTAGGTAATTCAATTACGAAATAATCTAATTTAATGGATTCAATTCGATAAACTGCGTTAAATTCCATATCAGATTCTAAGTATGTAGGAATAGTTTTATCCCATCCTATAAAATGATATGTCATATTATTTAATACATAATCTAATGGATTAGAAGGTTTAATAATTTTTTCACCTTTTTGTCCATGATATGAAGCAATTAATACTCCATTATTGTAATAACGATAAGTATAACCTAAAGGCTTAATGATTAAAGATTCATATGTTACTTCATTAAAATCTTTATCAAAATACTTATGACATCTAGAACAATAATAATGAGATTCTAATCCTGTATCAGCTTGTGTAGGTAATACTTTTTCAATCAATTCACCATAATCATGCCCTAAAGCATTTATGCTATAAGATTCTCTTTCTAATTCATGATTACAAATAGAACAATAAACTACTAAATCATATGAACCTTCTTCTTCACAAGTTGGATTCTTTTTAATTTCAACAACTGCCTCGTTACCACTATGACCATTTGGCGCTACAACTTGTTCTTTATTATTAGTATAAGTAATACCATTTAATGTATAAGTTGCAGTAAATGTCTTAATACCTGTTAATACACAAGTTGGATTTAAAGTAATACTACTTGTAATATCCGCATCAAAAGTAACTTTATGATTATTGTCATTTTCGCATGTAAATGTTACCCTACAAGAATCATAATCTAACCAATTCCATACTGGATTTTGATAATTATGTCCGGTTACAGGAATAGTTTCTTCTTTAGTGTCATTATAAATAACCCCTAAATATTCTACAGTTGCAGTCCATAATCTAATACCTGTTAATGTACAAGTAGCATCTAAAGTTACTTCACTTGTCATTGTGGCATTTATTGTATGCTTATGGTTATTATCATTTGTACAAGTAAATACTAATTTTGATGTAAATCCATCCCATACCCAAACTGGATTTGAATAATTATGTGAAGTTGCAGGAATGATTAAAGATTCATATGTAACTTCATTTTTATTAATATCGAAATATTTACCACATCTTTGACATTCATAATGAGCCATTAATCCAGTAGTTTCACATGTTGGTTCTACCATTTCAATTAATTCGCCATGATAATGACCAAGTGCTGGAATAATATGAGGTTCTCTTGATAATTCTTTATGACATCTTGTACAATAAACAACTAAATCATATGAGCCATCTTCTTCACATGTTGCAGGGATAACATTTTCTTCTACTGGCAATCCAGGATTATCTCCTAGAGGCAATAAAATTGTATCTTCATAAGTAATAATAGTACTTAAATTTGCATCTGAATAATATTTATCACAATCAGCACAATAATAATATTCAATATTACCATTTTCTTCACAAGTAGGTGATTTATAAGGAACATGAATAAGAGTATGATGATTTCTTGGTAATACTTCAGTTTTTGTATCAGTATAAGTCTTACCATCAACAATTACTGTTGCAGTATAATCCTTTAATCCAGAATTTGTATCTGTTGGAGCTAAAGTAATTACAAATGTAATAGTTGCAGTATATGTAATTGTATGATGAGTATCATTATTACATGTAAATGTTAATGTAGCACTTTGATATCCATTCCAATTCCATACTGGGTTTATGTAATCATGACCTAATGCAGGTAATACTACATGTTCTCTTGATAATTCGTGGCCACATACATCACAATAAACGACTAAATCATATCCACCATCAACATCACATGTTGCATCAATTCTATTTTCTTCAACTGCATCTAAAGGTGTATGACCTAAAGCACTAATCACTAATGAATCATAAGAAACTTCATTCTTGTTTTCATCAAAGTATTCATCACATCTAGAACAATGATAATGGGCTTTAAATCCATTTGTATCACATGTTGGTAATACTTCAGCGATTAACTCACCGTAATCATGACCTAATGCTGGAATAATATGATGCTCGCTTGATAAAATACATCCACTTCTTTGACAATAAACTACGATATCATATGAACCTTCTGTTTCACAAGTTGCCTCTACTAGATTAACTACTTCTGGTAGACCTTCAATATGGCCAAGTGCTAGAATAATAGTTTCTTCATATGTAATTTCGTTTGTTAAGTTAGCATTTAAATAATACTTATTACAATCAGCACAATAATAATATTCAATATTACCATTTTCTTCACAAGTAGGATCTTTAGCTAAAATATGTTTAACTGTATGATGTTCTACTGGTAATACTTCAGTCTTTGTATCTGTATAAGTGTTACCTTCAACAATTATTGTTGCAGTATAAGTCTTGATACCTGTTGAATTATGACTTGGAGCTAATGTTATTTCATATGTAATATTGGCATTGTATGATACTGTATGATGAGTATCATTTTTACATCTAAATGTTACAGTTGCATAAC
>JAILGR010000061.1 GCA_024696565.1 Acholeplasmatales bacterium
ACTATGATATTTTTCAACTAAATTAATATCTTCTAAATCCTCAAAACGAACTAAATAATTACCATTAAATTCAGATACTTTAGAAATCTTTACCATTACATATTCTTCATTATGTAAAATATATAATCTAGCTCCTTTTACAAATCTATCAAAATCGGAATAACTTTTTATTTTTAAATCTCCTTTTATTCCGTGCGTAGTTAGTATTTTTCCACATAAATAATATTCCATAATAATCGCTCCTCTGTTTAGTTTAAGTATACTATTTTATCCTATAAAAATCAATAAAAGGGCACAGGCCCTTTTATTTTTATTTTATTAAATTATTGACAATTGAACAACGTCTTCTTCCATTGGATAATCAGATGTTTGAGCTAATGAATCAGACCATACATTATTAGAAGTTCCATATAATGGGGCTAAATCATAAGTAGTTGGGAAAATTACTAATAAATAGTTATCAACACCAGTAGTAGGGATATATGCAATATCACCTTCAACAAGTACTTCAACCCATTTACCACCTGTGCCTTCTGGCCATGCCCAAGCTACATATTTACCGTCTGTAACCTTTAGGCCACCCATTGCCACATAACCAGCTTTCTTTTCAATCTTAGTGAATGTATAAGTTTCTTCTACTATTTTTGAACCATTCTTAACTGTAACAGTTACTTTAGATGTATCTGTTAAAGTAATATTTGTTGTATTAGTAAATGAAGTTTCTTCACCATCATTAATCTTATATTTTGCACTTTCAGCATTTGCAACATTTAATGTTAATGCATAAGATGTATAGAAATATCCTTGTGAGGCAGTTGGAGTTATTGTAGGTGATAAGACAGGTTGTGTCTTTTCTAATACACAAATATATTCTTCACCAACAGTACCTGTAATTAATCCATTTTGAACATTAAATTCATTGCCAGTTACTTGATCATAATATTTACCATCAGCTAAACCATTAGCATAAATAGATACATCTTTTGAACCATAACAACCAATAATAACAGCACCATTAGTTCTTTCACTTAAATAGAATGTGCCTTGAACAGAAACAGTTTCTTTTTCCTTTAAATGCTTGTTATGGAATAAATTAATTGCAGAAATTGCATCATTCTTCCAAGATAAAGTTCCAACTTCACCCATTGGTGTAGTGTCATTAGGTCTTGCAAAATATAATGCTGCAGAACCACTATGACTTACCGCAATAGCGTAAGCCCTATTAATTCTTGCTTGATCAACATTTTTAGTTTTACCATCAGTATTGGCAAATGTATCATGAGATTCAGCCCATACTACAGACTTTAAACCATTTGTAGATGCTTTAAATCCATTAATATTTTTAGTTAGAGCTTGAGGAATAACTGTTGATGCACTTAATAATTGATCAGAATAGAATGTATCTGTAACTGACATATATTGTGTATAGTTTGTAAATGGTCTTCCTCCACCAGGATTATCAAGTACTTCTCCATAATAATATGGAACAGCTAACTCATGATCTTGGGCATATTTTGTAGCACCACTTAATACATTTTTCCAGAAATCAGATTTAGTATCAGCTGCATCTAAATCTGTTTCAATATGCTTTGCAGCATCAAATCTAAATCCAGATACACCACAATCTAATAATTCAGTTAATAAACCTAATGCCCAGTTTTGAACATCTGTATTTGCCGTATTTAAATCTGGTAAATTAGACAATCTTCTATGAGTAATTTGATAAGCATTGTTATAGTCTATTGAATTACCAGTATCTTGGTGGAAATATTCTTCTTTATTCGCCCAAACATCTGGTGAATATGTTTCAATAGCTTCAGCATAAGAACCCTCAGTACCACTATTATCATTTCCCATATGGTTTAATACAACATCGACAATAACCTTAATGCCATATTTTTTAGCCTCAGTACAAAGTGAAACTAATTCTTCTTTTGTCCCTAAATAAGAATCTGCAGCCACACTAAAGCTTACTGGTTGGTATAGCTTAGACCATTCTGATGTCCAAGCTCCACTCTTTTTATTTGATTTTGATTGTTGTACAGGAGATGTTTGAATAGCACTATAACCACTTGAAGCGATTTGGGCTAAGTTAGCCTTTATTGTGTTATAGCTCCAATTCCAGCAATGTAGGATTGCTCCATCCTGTATTGATTCACACAAATTATAATCCCCAATTAAATCCCCATCTGTATATTTTGCTTCATAAGTAACATACTCTACCTTGCTTTTAGAATCATCTGGCTTATTTTCTGGTTCATTAGCATTATTACATGCCACTAATGTTACTAAGCCAACTCCTAATACAAAACAACTAAATACTTTCTTCATACTTTTTTCTCCTTGCACCGTTTTTTATATTATAACAATTTTTTTAGAAAACAAAAAGAGGGATTTTTGTCTCCCTCTTTTATTACTTACTGTCAATATCTAGGTGTATCTTTTTTCCTTCTTTAGAAGCTCCGGCGTATAGTACAGTACGAATTGCTTTAGCAATAACTCCGCCTTTACCAATCACCCTACCCAAGTCACTTGGATTAACCTTTACCTGATACTGTAGGTCATCTTCAGACTCATTTAAACGTACAATCTCAACATCCTGAGGATAAGCCACTAAAGGAAGAATTAAGCTTTTAATTAACTCTTCAAACTTTACCATAGCTAACCTCTTACTTTGCAATAACGTTCTTTGCAACTAAAATGTTCTTAACAGTAATAGTAGGTTGTGCACCCTTAGCTAACCAAGCTTGAACCTTTTCAGCATCAACTGTAACTGTAGCAGGTTCAGTTAATGGATTATAAGTACCTAAGATTTCTAAGAATTTACCATCTCTTGGAGATCTTGAATCAGCTGCAACAATACGATATTTTGGAGCTTTATGAGCACCAAATCTCTGTAATCTAATTTTAACCATTTCCTATACACTCCTTTTAACTAAAATATACGATAGATATTATAACACATAAAAATAAGGTGTCAAGTATTTTTTCTTGACACTTTATCTTTTTTATTCTGATGTCTTTGTTTGACTCCAATTTAATAATTCAGTACCATCTTTTAATAATTTATAAGATGATCCAATATTTAATTCACTAGATACTATAGTTAACTTTTTATAACTTGATGATAAATCAAAGCTTATATTTGTTCCTTCTACTGAATAAGCTCCTGATGAAAAAGTATCATCAAAATGTTTCATTGCTATTGATGTAGTAATTGTACTTACAGTTGTAAAAGTACCAACTCCAATGAATGTACCACCAATAAATTTTACTCCAAGTGATGCATCTACTGCTCCTGCTCCAGCTAATGATGAAACAGGTATTCTAGATATTACAACTCCACCAGTTTGTAGATATTCTCCATTTGAATCTATACCATCTACATCACCATCACCAAGAGTAATATCAATAAAACCTCCGTTAATAGTAATATTATTACTTGAATTAATACCATCGTCATTAGCATCTATTTTTATATTACCGCCATCAATAACTATTGTGTTTGAAGATTCTAATCCTTCATGTCCAGTTAATATAATACTGCCTGACTTTATGTTTATTGATGTGTCTGAATGGATACAATCATCATCTGATTTTATATTTATATTACAATTAGATATATCAATATCTCCTGTTGCGTGAAATCCATCATCATTTGAATCTATATTAAACCTACCACCAGTGACAGTAATGCTATTAGCTGATTTAATACCTTTAGCAATATTATTTACATTACCACTTTTAATACTTATATTCCCAGATACAAATTTTATATAGCCTGTAGCTAAAGTATTATAATCTAAATCTATTCCTTCTTTATAAGAAGTTATATCAATAACTCCACCTTCAACATATAAAAATGGATTATCTGAACTATTCTTTAATTTAATACCTGAATTCGTACTAGAATTAATTGTTAAATTACCATCTCTCATTCTAAAAGAGTCGTTAACATCTATTCCCTTATTCACTGAATCAATATTAATTTTACCAGATATTAATTTAAAATCATCATTACATACTATACCATTTAAGGCTGATTTAATATTTAAATTACCACTACCACTAATTGTTAAATCATCCTTTGAATAAATGGCCCCATTAATAGTATCATCACCATCTACTACTTCATTTAAGTATGTAGATGTAATAGTATTATTTCCTAATAAATGAATAACAACCTTAGCTGATTTTTTCACATAAATAGAGGCAGTTGTATCATTATTAAATGTTACATTATCTAAAATAATATGAACATTACTAGTAGATGAATCATTAATAATTAATTGATAATTTGTAGTCCCTTTAAAATAATAAACA
>JAILGR010000108.1 GCA_024696565.1 Acholeplasmatales bacterium
ACCAATCTTAGATGATGATAAAAATGAATTAAGATATACTATATCTAAATATTCAAAAGGCTTAAAAAAATACTTTGATCCAACAAAAGTAATAAAAGCAGTATATACAATGCATAATATCATCTTCATCTTTAACATAGAATAAGATGTTATGCATTGTATATACAGCTTTTATTACTTTGGTTGGATCAAAGTATTTTTTTAAGCCTTTTGAGTATTTAGATATAGTGTATCTTAGTTCATTTTTATTATCATCTAAGATTGGTATAAAACTAAAGTCTAGTATGTTTTCTCTTATTTCTTTTGAGATATCATAATATTTATCGTATGGATCATACATGGAGCAAGCGGCTTGTTCAACGGAATCATAATGTATTCCATCAATAGCAACTTCTCTTAAGGAACCTCTTGAAGTAATTTTAACCTTTTTAGCGTTTAGTTCTACTTCATTAGTTTCTCCTTCAGATAGTCTTTTGGAATATTTAATATCATTAATATCTTTAATATTTTTACCTAATGATTTGTCAGGTAGTAATACTAAGCCATCATTAATTAAATCTATGTACTTGTCATATAGGTTTAAAGTATTAGCACTCATAGATTATTCCTCCATATGATAAAATTCATATACTTAAATGTTTTCTTCGTATTCCTTAAGTTTTTCAATGTCTTCAGATTGAACAGATGATTTTATTGTTTTTTCAATTCGTTTAACATCATCCATACCAATAGTTTGTTCAGAACCTTTTTCTAAAGAATCTGATATTGCAGACATTTTAAGTTTTTCACAAACTTCTTTTATATCTGCACCATTAAATCCATCAGTAATATTTGCAAGATAATCATAATCCAAGTCCTCAGCAACAGGTAATTTTTCAAGTTGCTTCATAAATAAATATTTTCTTGCTTCAAAATCTGGCAACGGAATATAAATCTTTTCATCAAATCTTCCTGGCCTCATAAATGCAGAATCAATTGCCCAAGGTTTGTTTGTTGCAGCAATAATCATTATTGTATTCTTTGAATTAGAAGTTCCAACTCCTTGCATTAATGCTAATATTTCAGGAACCAAATCATTGTTTCCATTTTCACTATTATCTGTTCTCTTAGCTCCGATTGCCTCAAATTCATCAAAGAAAATAATAGATTTTTTATGACGTTTTGCTTCTTCAAAAATATCTTTGATATTTTGTTCTGATTCACCATACCATTTAGACTTTATATCAGAACATTTTACTGGAATAAATGTAGCATCTAGTTCATTAGATGTTGCTTCAGCAAACATAGTTTTACCAGTACCTGGCAAACCATATAGCAAAATGCCTCCACCAGCTTTTTTTCCAAATCTTTCATACAATTCAGGATGTTCAAACGGGAGAATTACCTTTTCTCTAAAAGCTTTTTTTGCCTCTTCTAATCCTGCTATATCACTAAATGATATATTTGATTTAATTGATTTAATTTTCTTTTTAGGTTTATTTTCAACACTATCAGTTTGTTCAGAGTTGTTTTCTTCTTCAACATTTTCTTCTTTGTTTTCTCCATTTCTTTTTCTAAAGAAAGTTTGCATCTTTTTAGCAGTAAATAGTATTGTAAGAATAAATAATGTACCACCAACATAAATGGCAAGCATTGCCCACCACTTCCAAAATAAGCAGCCAAGAACAAACATTCCAATTAAGCCCAAGCTTAATATAACTACAGCTATATATTTTGCTTCTATATCAATATTGAATTCTCTAATAATAAATGCTACTAATGCAACAAGTGCAACTATTAAAGCAGTCGCTAAAACACCTGCGCCAACAATACAAATTGGAACCCAGTTTGCAGAAATCCAACTTCCTATACCACCCATACCAAGTAATATACATGGTACAAATCCTATAACTAATGATCCATAATCTCCAAAAATAGTTAAAATGTCTTCTTTCTTGAATATTATCATTATCATAATTGCTATAGAAATAATTGATACTGCGACAATTGTTATAATAAACCAAGTACTATATGAATCCCATAATGTTGCAAATTCAGCATCCCATACATAAATCTTTGCATCATCAAATTCACCATCCGCATAAAAGACTCTATTTCCTGAATCAACCTTACCATGTTTAATTTGTATATCATATGTTATCTTTTCTGTTTTTTCAATAGATTCATTATTTTTAAATAATTCAAATCTAAAAAATAGTTTTTCCATGTCATAAATTGATTGGTTTTCTATATCAGAAGTCCATAAAACTTTTGTTTGATTAGTTTCTGCATCATATGTACATTGGCACTTGAAATTAGTACTCATGCCAGTTTTTTTAACACTTGCACAAGACGTTAGCATAAATAAACACATAATCATAAAAATACCATATATTGCATATTTTAATATTGACTTGTTCTTCAAAGAAAGTCTCATATAATCACCTACTAACTAAAACGCATATTTATGTAAATATTTTATCACATATAATGATAAAATACAAAGCAATAACTATACACGTTTTATTCTATGAATTATTTCACAAATGAACAAAGAATTCTTTAAGCTCTTTTTTGTTAAAGAATCATTTAACAAGCACGAACTTGATATTAATAAAAAATCTTTAGTTCTAGTAATAGCAACATACATCAATCTTCTTTCTTCTTCTATATCTGCATTTTTCATTGGAAGTATTCCTTCATTACATCCAACGATAAATACCGCTTTGAATTCTAAGCCTTTAGCTTTATGGATTGTTAACAGATTGACTCCTTTAGAATTATTGTCATTGGAGTCTAAGTATAGTTGATTTAATGTTTCTTTATAATCATTAGATTCAAGTAATAATGATTTAAAGAAATAAATTCTTTCCCATTTTTCTTTTTTATCCTTAGAATCATTAATATCTTCTTTTATATTGATTGATTCAATAATCTTATCAAATAATTGTTCGTTTGATAGATTGAATCTAATTGAAATCAATGA
>JAILGR010000170.1 GCA_024696565.1 Acholeplasmatales bacterium
TTAAAATTACCATTTTAGTGCTTTCAGCATTAGGTATTACTAATATGTGGGTAGCGATTTTTGGTGATGTTGGTGTTGCGATTTTATGTATTTTAAATGCAATGCGTAACAATATGAAATAGAAGGTGTAGTTTTTAATAAAACTATGCCTCTTTTTTTCTCTTAAGATTTGATGAAAACGTTATAGCAATCTGCCAAACCAAAAAAGACTTTTTATGTTACTTCAAATTGTGATATAATAATTTTTAGAAAGAATAGTCAATTTTGGAGGTTATAAATATGGCTAAAAAAATAGTTTCAGATTTAGATGTTAAAGGAAAAAAGGTATTAATCCGTGTAGATTTTAATGTACCTATGAAAGATGGAAAGGTTGCTGATGATACACGTATTAAGGCTGCTCTTCCTACAATTCAATATGTTGTAGATAATGGTGGTAGAGCAATCGTGTTCTCTCACTTAGGACGTGTTAAATCAGCTGATGATATTAAGAAGAATGATATTACACCAGTTGCTAAGCGTTTTGAAGAATTAATTGGTAAGAAAGTTAATTTCGTTAACCAAACTCGTGGTGCTGAATTAGAGGCAGCTGCTAAGGCATTAAAAGATGGCGAAATTTTAATGTTCGCTAATACTCGTAATGAAGACTTTGATGTTGCACAAAACAAGGAAGTTAAATTAGAATCTAAGAACAATCCTGAATTAGGTGCTTACTGGGCTTCTTTAGGTGATGTATTTGTTAATGATGCATTCGGTACTGCTCACCGTGCTGCAGCTTCTAATGTTGGTATTGCTGCTAACGTTTCTGAAACAGCTTCAGGTTATTTATTAGCAAAGGAAATCAAGTTCATTGGTGGTGCTGTTGATAACCCAGTTCGTCCTTATGTAGCAATCTTAGGTGGTTCTAAGGTTTCTGATAAGATCGGCGTAATTAATGCTTTATTAGACAAGGCTGATAAGGTATTAGTTGGTGGTGCTATGATGTTTACCTTCTTAAAGGCTTTAGGATATAACGTTGGTGCATCTAAGGTTGAAGATCAAGAATTCGTTGATTTAGCTAAAGAATTATTAAATAAAGCAAATGGTAAGATTATTTTACCAGTTGATGCTATGGTAAATGATAAGTTTGAAGATGTTCCTGGTAAGGCTAAGGACGTTGATAAGTTCGATGCTACAGATATGGGTCTAGATATTGGACCTAAGACATTAGCTAAGTTCGCTGATGAATTAGCTGGTGCTAAGACAGTTGTATGGAATGGACCTATGGGTGTATTCGAAATGAAGAATTATGCTGCTGGTACTGTTGGTGTATGTGACTTATTAGCTAAGTTAACTAAAGAAGGTGCTGCTACTATTATCGGTGGTGGTGATTCAGCTGCAGCTGCAGAACAATTAGGATATGCTTCAAAGGTAAGCCATATCTCTACTGGTGGAGGAGCTTCACTAGAATACTTAGAAGGCAAGACTTTACCTGGTATTGCTTGCGTTGACGAGAAGTAGTATTAAGAATATTATTTTGCGGAGGATTGTAATATGCAAAAGATGATTGTTGTAAAAAGTACAGTAGGCTTACATGCAAGCCTTGCTGCTAAAGTTGTAAAGGCTGCATCACAGTATTCTGTAGAGATACTTTTGCATTACGACAATAAAACAATCGATGTTAAATCTATTTTAGGTTTAATGTCATTAGCTGTTCCAAGTGGAGAAAATGTAATCATTGAGGCCAATGGAGATCAAGCAGAGGCAGCTATTAACGAAATTGCTGCTATTCTAAGTTAAAAAATTGAAAGAGGAAAATTAAATGAGAAAACCAATGCTAGCTGGAAACTGGAAGATGAACAAGACTAGAGATGAAGCTATCCAGTTCGTACTTGCAGTTGAAGGACAATTACCTTCAACAATTGATTGCGTTGTTTGTGCTCCTGCAATCATTTTACGTGATATCGTAAAGAGAGCTGAAACCCTAAAGGTTGGTGCTCAAAACATGAATGAGAATGAATCTGGTGCATATACTGGTGAAATTTCTCCTGTTATGTTAAAGGATACTAATGTTGAATATGTAATTTTAGGACATTCTGAAAGAAGAGCATATTATAACGAAACTAATGAAAAGATTAATGCTAAGATTAAGAAGGCATTAGAATTCGAATTAAAGCCAATCGTTTGTGTTGGTGAAGTATTAGAAGAAAGAGAAACTGGCAAAACATATGATGTTTTAAAAGAGCAAGTTGTTAAGGGCTTCGAAGGTGTTGAAATCAAGAATCCTGAAAATGTAATTATTGCTTATGAACCAGTTTGGGCTATCGGTACAGGTAAGACTGCAACTTCTGAGGTTGCTGAAGATGCTTGTAAGTACATCCGTGGTGTATTAGCTGATATTTATGGTGCAGATGTTGCTAACCAATTAAGAATCCTTTATGGTGGATCTATGAAACCATCTAACGTAGGCGAATTAATGTCTATGGAAGATATTGATGGTGGTTTAGTTGGTGGTGCATCACTTAAGGCTGATTCATTCATTGAGTTATGTACAACTGCAGCAAAGGTTACTGCTTAATATAATTAGAAAAGGAATCCGTTGGGATTCCTTTTTTTGACTTTTATATAATTTTTTAGTATAATGTCTTTAATTTGTTCGTTTTATTATACAATTTCTGGGGAGAATGAGTGTGCTATATACGAGTGAAAAGATAATTTAAGAGAGGCGTTTTATGAAAAATAAAGCATTAAAAATATTTTTAGTTATTTTAATTTCTGATTTGTTGATTGCGGGGATTGATTTTTCTTTATTCTTAATTTTTAACAAATTAGCTTATAATAATCCATGGGATTATTTATGGGGAGCATATGTGATAAAAATTTTGATTACAATATTTTTAGAAAGAATTGTAATTGCTGAATATTTAAAAGGTTCACTAAATTTAAAAGAGTCAATAATAGGTGGATTATTCTTTTTAGCGTTAAGTTATAGTTTATATTATGGGCCTTATAGTGATATATCTTCTATTTTTATTTATGCTTTTGATTGTGCAGCAATAGTCATGTATATTATGGCTAATATTTTCCTTTTTGTAAAAAGACCAGTTAAAGAAGATAATAAGGATAATGTTGATGATATGCAAAAGTTGATGACAAATGATCAGGATGAGGTTGATGATAAAAAAGGTGATGCTACAAAAGTAATAATAATTTTAACATCTATTATTGCTGTTATCTCTTGGATAGCATGTTGGTTATTTGGAATGTTTTTAATTGGTTTAGCTCTTGCTATAGTATGGTTTTTTGTCGCAAATTTTGGGGCTGTATTTATTTCAAAATTATTTAAAGGGCATTGTAAGTATTTTATTGTTACTTTAATTTATTTAGTAATGTTATTGATTTGGTTCTATTGTTTATACTATTTGCTAGTTTCTGTTGCAGCTTGTTATTTTAATAATATGTGGAAAGAAAGGTGGCAAGTTGGAATCTTTTTAATTTTTATCCTTTTGATATTGATTTCTACTGGTCTATTTTATTTTATTAAGTATAATACATTACAAAATGTAGGAAAAATTAAATTGGTAAAAGAAGAACCACATGATTTTTTTCAAATGCTAGAAGAAGCTAAAAAACAATTAGCTGATGGTACTATAAATGATGAAGAATTCACTAATATTTTGAACGAATTAGTAGATGAAGTTAATACAATTGAAAGTGGACTTAGGCAAAAAAGAAACACCATTGAATCTAGATATGAAAAGGGAGTTATTTTAAAAGAGGATTATGAAAAAGAAATTGAAGAATTAAAAGAAACTTCTAATAAGATAAAAGAGTTTAGAAAAATAAAGAATAATAGTTTTGATGATTTTAAAAATATGAATTTTATAATGGTGTTAGATAAATTAGAAATACATGGAAATATTGGTACCATATATAGAACACTAGATTCTTGTAAATGTGACGGGGTTATTCTAGTTGATTCTGTATCTAAAATTAACAATGAAAAAATAACATCTTCTTCTAGAGGATGTAATCTAATCATTCCAACTTTATCCTTATCTTATGAAGATGCTAAAGAATTCTTATTAAAGAATTTTACAATCTATTTAGGAGAACCAGTTTTAGGACATGATTATCAAGAATATGATTATAATGAAAAGGTCGCAATAATTGTTGGAAATGAAAGATTTGGTATCAATCCTGAT
>JAILGR010000190.1 GCA_024696565.1 Acholeplasmatales bacterium
CATGAATGATACACGAATACCACAAGCATATAGTCATGACAATATGCAATAATTCCTATAACCTAGCTTATTATTCATATCACACGCTTCTAACATCATAATGATTTCATCATTTTTAATATCTTTTGGCACTCTTTTTGGCATCTTAGGAATCTCAACATCTAAAAAGAAATTTTCTTTAACTAAACCCTCAGCTAAACAATAGTTATAAAAACTATTTAAGCATGACATTTTCCTATGAATAGTAGATGATTTTAAATTCATTCTTGATAAGTAAGAAACATAATTCTGAGGAATAGTTTTTCTTATTCTAAGAATACTTGGGGCCATTTTTTCCGACTTTAAAAAACCATCAAATTCTAATAAATCAATCCTATAGCTATCAATAGTATTATCACTATAGCCTTTTAGAACTGACAAGTTATTTAAAAATTCAGAAATTGCCTCATTATCAGTCATTTAACTCACCTATTTCTTTTTCCATTACCTCTAATGCTCTTTTACCATATAATGCTTTTCTATCAGCCTTTTTATGAGGGAAGTTTAAATCCTCCATAATACCAAAATTAGCACTCATAGGTTGGAAATCTTTTTCACTCGCATTACATATATATAAGGATAATGCTCCCAAAGATGTTGTTCTTGGGAAAACATGTAATTCCTTACCTCTTAAATATCTATCCATATTTATTGCAGCATAAATTCCAGATGCTGCACTTTCAACATATCCTTCAACACCACTTATTTGACCTGCAAAGAATATATTTGGATACTTTTTTGTTTGAAATGTTGGATTTAGTATTTTAGGCGCATTAATATAAGTATTTTTATGCATTCTACCATATTTTGCAAATCTAACATTTTCTAGGCCTGGTATCATTTGAAATACTCTTTTTTGTTCGCCAAATTTTAGATGTGTTTGAAACCCAACAATATTATACATTGTCTTTGCTGCGTCATCTTGTCTTAACTGCACTACAGCATAAGGTTTGCCTCCATCTGGTGTTTTTAACCCAACTGGTTTCATTGGACCAAATGTTAATGTTTGTGGTCCTCTTTTAGCCATAATCTCAACTGGCATACAACCTTCAAAAACCTTAAGTTCAAAATCCTTTTCTTCAACACATTCAGCAGTAATTAATGCTTCATAAAACTTATCAAATTCTTCTTTTGTCATTGGACAATTATAGTATGAAGCTACGCCTTTATCATATCTACTTTTTAAATAAACCTTATTATAATCTATGCTATCAGCATAAATAATAGGGGCCTGAGCATCAAAAAAATAAAAATCATCCATACCAAATAATTCTTTTATTTGATCACATAAAGAATCACTAGTTAGTGGACCTGTAGCAATAATTGTTGGCTTAGTTGTATCAATCTTAGTTATTTCTTCATTAACTATTCTAACATTAGGTAATGACTTAATCTTATTAGTCACATATTCTGAATAGCCCTCTCTATCAACTGCTAAACATCCACCAGCTTCCACTCTATTATTCATAGCAGCTTCAATTACAATAGAGCCTAACATTTCCATTTCCTTTTTTAAGATGCCACAAGCGTTCTCTAATGAATCACTTTTTAAAGAATTAGAACACACAAGCTCAGCAAACTTTTCTGTCTTATGAGCCGGTGTCATTTTAACCGGTCTCATCTCATATAAACATATTTGATAGCCTTTTTTGGCTAAATAATAGCAAGCCTCAGCTCCTGCTAGGCCTGCCCCAATAATATTAATTTCCATATAACCTCTATAATCTAGTAACTAACTCACTTAAATCTTTTCTTGTATTATGAGTTTTTTCTTCATCTTTATACCCAATTGGAAGTAAAATGTCAACCACATATGAATCACTTAACCCTAAAATTTCTTTAATTAACGTAGGATTCATTGAACATACAAAACAAGTTCCTAAATTTAATGCTGTAGCAGCTAATACCATATGAGTTGCTACTATTGATGCATCTACAATACCATGATCAACATTATCTTTTCTATGCCATGATATAGTAGAATCATGACAAATAACAATAATAGTCTTAGCATCAAATGTATATTTAGTTGCCATTTTTAATTTATCTAATATAATAGGATTTTCTATTACAAATATTCTTTGGGGTTGGTAATTACAAGCTGTAGGAGCAAGCCTTCCCGCTTCTAAGACTTTGTTTAGTTCTTCTTCTTTAATCTTTTCGTTTTTAAATTTACGGCATGAAAATCTCTTTTCCATTGCTTCAAACAATTCCATAATTATTCCTCCAAGAATAAATCTTTTTCTAATTCATTCATAAACAACTTAACTAATTCTTTTTTAGATTCCCATATTTTTTTAGCTTTAGGAGTAACCATATAATCTTGCTTCAATATATTTTTAGTATGCTTTAATGCATCAATCGCATCATAATATGTTTTATCTTTCATATGACCTAAAGCCATTAAATCCCAAACAATACTTAATGCCCCTTCTTCATCTAATAAATCAGCTTCTAACAAAATAATTAATTCATTGGATGAATTAGGATCTTTAATTAATTCTTTATCAGAATGATGATATATAATATCATATACCTTCAAAGTAAAGTCTTTATCAAAGCCATTTTTAATCGCATATTCCTTAAAAATTTCTGCCCCAACTTTAGCATGTTCATCTTTATGTTTTGAATAACCAATATCATGGAAAATAGCTGCAGTATATAAAATATTTTCATCTACAGGTAATTCATCATGCAATACTTTAGTCCATTCATATACTCTTTTAGTGTGCATAAATCTATCTCTAAAATCGTGATAAGGATTCTTAGATTTAATTGCATTAGATTTAGTTAAAACATCTTTCACATATAAAAGCATTTCTTCATAATTAATCATAATGTACCCCACTTATTTTTAAAATTATACCATGAAATAATAACAAAAAATACATGAGTTTGTATTTCTCATGTATTTTTTTATTAAAATAATCCATTAACAAGGTAATTTAATAATGTATTATTTGTTTTTATTGAATTAGATAAATCAATTTTACCCCAGTCAGTTATACTCCACTTATAATTTTGACCATAATATTTTTCACTACTATTCCACTTACAAGCGAGTAAATTAGATGTATTTAAGCTTGAGCCTTGATATTTATAAATAGTTAATGCTAAAGCTAATTCCTTATTATCATCAAATGTATTACTTATAGCAAAATAGAATGCATCCTTGGCTATACTTGTAATTGTAGATGATAAATATACACTAGTTAGCTTTGTACAATTCTTAAAGGCATTATTACCAATCTCTATAAAGCCTTCATTAAAGTATATACTCTTAATATTTGTCAAAGCTGTGAAAGGAGAATATAATTCTTCATCCTTTGAATATATAGCTATACTTCTTAAAATTTCATAATTGCCATTTATATATACATATTTAGGTAAAATAATTGTAATAACTTCATCTAAACCATAACTAAAGCCCGTTACTGATAATAATGATTCACCATTAGATT
>JAILGR010000219.1 GCA_024696565.1 Acholeplasmatales bacterium
TATAAGGATTTTACATCTATTTTAGCTAAAAAAAGAATCAATATTAGAGATACACTAAACCTAGATTTTTCACATCCTATTGCGCTAGATGAAGTAGAGAGTGTAGATGAAATCGTAAAGAGATTTAAAACAGGTGCGATGAGCTATGGTTCAATTTCTAAGGAGGCCCACGAGTGTATGGCGATTGCGATGAATACACTAGGTGGAAAGTCTAACACTGGTGAAGGTGGCGAGGAAAGAGAAAGATTTGGAACAAATAGATGCTCAAAGATTAAGCAAGTAGCATCTGGTAGATTTGGTGTTACAATTGAGTATTTAACAAACGCAATTGAAATTCAAATTAAAATGGCACAGGGTGCAAAACCAGGTGAAGGTGGACAATTACCGGGAGCTAAGGTATTCCCTTGGATAGCTCATGCTAGACATTCAACTCCAGGTGTTTCATTAATATCACCACCTCCACACCATGATATATATTCGATTGAGGATTTAGCTCAGCTAATTTATGATTTGAAAAATGCAAATAGAGAAGCAAGAATTTCAGTTAAGCTAGTAGCTGAATCTGGAGTTGGAACGATTGCTGCAGGTGTAGTTAAAGCAGGAGCCAATACAATCTTGATTTCTGGTTATGATGGTGGTACAGGTGCATCCCCTAGAACATCTATTTCAAATACTGGTATTCCATGGGAGATTGGTCTATCTGAGACACATCAAACATTAGTATTAAATGGTCTAAGAGATAGAATTCGTATTGAAACAGATGGTAAGCTATTAACTGGTAAGGATTTAGCAGTAGCTATTTTGCTTGGCGCAGAGGAATTTGGATTTGCAACAGGTCCATTAATTGCAATGGGCTGTATCATGATGAGAGTATGCAATATGAATACTTGCCCTGTAGGTGTTGCAACACAGGATTCTAATTTACGTAAGAATTTTAAGGGTAAGCCTGAATATGTCATTAATTTTATGAGATTTATAGCCATGGAATTAAGAGAATATATGGCAAAGTTAGGATTTAGAAGTATTGATGAAATGGTTGGTCATACTGAATTATTATCCTTAAAGAAGGAATATGAAAATAAATTAGATGTATCTAAACTATTATTCAATCCGAAGGTTGTTAATAGAAACGATAATGTTTTTAAGGAATATAAAAAGATTGATTTGAATAACACATTAGATTCTAGAATGCTATTACCTCTTTGTGAAGAATCCATAAAGTACGGACATGTTAAGCAAATGGATATTGAAATATCTAATGTAAACCGTGCATTAGGTACAATATTATCTAATGAGATTACTAAGGTATATAAGGAAAAGGGTTTAGAAGAAGATACGATTAGAATTAATGCTAAGGGTAATGCAGGAAACTCCTTTGGAGCATTTTTAACGAATGGTGTTACATTAAATGTTACAGGTGATGCAAATGATTATTTAGGAAAAGGACTTTGCGGCGGAAAGATTATTGTAAAGCCTGCTCCTGAATCTACATTTGCACCTGAAAAAAATATCATCTGTGGAAATGTTGCACTATATGGTGCAACTAAAGGAGAGGTATATCTAGATGGTATTTGTGGTGAGCGTTTTGCTATTAGAAATTCTGGTGCTAAGGTAGTAGCCTTAGGATGTGGATTACATGGCTGTGAATATATGACAGGAGGAGTAGTTGTTATTCTAGGTAAAATTGGTAGAAATTTTGCGGCTGGTATGTCAGGCGGTGTTGCATATATTTATGGCTTGATGAATAAAAAGAATATTAACAAGGAGCTTGTTTCTATTCTTGATTTAGATGATGAGGATATAAAAAATATTAAAGAGTTATTAGAAAAGAATATTAAATATACGAATCGTGAATATGCAGAAAACCTATTATATAATTTTGATCCAAAGGATTATTTCAAGGTATTACCTAATGATTATGCAAAGATTCTATCTTATATGGAAGAGGCTAAGAAAAACGAAATATCTGATCCAGAATTATATGCATTTAATAAGTTTACGGGGGTGAGATAATGGGAAAACCTACAGGTTTTTTTGAATTTCAAAGAAAAAACAAAGAAGAACTTGATTGTTTAAAAAGAATTGAAAATTTCAATGATTTTCACATCCCCTTTGATTTAAAAACACAGCAAGAACAAGCATCTAGATGTATGAATTGTGGCGTTCCATTTTGTCAATCTGCAATGAAGGTAAACAATAAAAATGTTGGATGCCCATTATCAAATTTAATTCCTGAATGGAATCACTTAATCTATTTAGGATTATTTGAAGAGGCTTATAAAAGATTAGAAAAAACAGCACCATTCCCTGAGTTTACAGGTAATGTTTGTCCTGCATTATGTGAGGCTTGCTGTTCATGTAGTATTAATACTGAATCCGTATCAGTTAGAGCGAATGAATTATTCTTAATTGAAAAGGCCTATGAGAATTCTTGGATTAAGCCTAAATTAGATATCAAAAGAAATGGTAAAAAGGTTTGTGTTATAGGTTCTGGTCCATCAGGCTTAGCTGCAGCTAAAAGATTAAATGATTATGGATTTAAGGTTACTGTATATGAAAAAAGTGATCGATTTGGTGGATTACTAATGTATGGTATTCCAAACATGAAGATTGAAAAGAGGATAGTAGATAGAAGAATTAATCTTTTAAAGGAAGAAGGCATTACATTTATTCCAAATACTAAAGTAGGCTATGATATTGCAGTTGATGATTTATATGAGGAATATGATGATATTATCTTTGCTTGCGGTACATCACTTGCTAGACCTCTTGCATTAAAGAATAATGATGTAGAAGGTATTCTATATGCAGTTGATTTCTTATCAAGTACAACTAAATGCCTACTTGATGGTGTTGACTTTAAATACAATCTAAAGGATAAAAATGTCATCATCGTTGGTGGTGGTGATACTGCAAATGATTGCTGTGCTACTGCAGCTAGATTTAAGGCAAAATCAATTACTGAACTAGAGATAACAAAAGAACCACCACTAGAGAATACATTACCTTGGCCAAATTACCCAAATAAGAAGAAAACAGACTATGGTGTATTAGAAGCAAATACATTAATGGGGCATGATATTCGAAAATATCAAACAACAATTGATGAAATTGTAGTAGAAAATGGTAAAATAGTGGGTGTATATATCAAAAAAGTTGAATTTGTTTTTGAAAATGGAAAAACAAAAATTCAAAATATTGAAAATACCAGAGAGTATTTACCATGCGATTGTTTAATTATCGCAATGGGCTTTATAGGCACAAAGAGTTAAGATTTAGATGCTTACAAACTAGAAACTATTACTAACCGAGTAGAGCTTCAAGACTTTAATTA
>JAILGR010000236.1 GCA_024696565.1 Acholeplasmatales bacterium
TGATATAAATTTCAATTATCACCTTTTAAGGTGAGGCTTGGTGTGGTATAATGCTTTCGACTGAGGTTTTAGTATGAAGTTTAGTGTATTTTCAAGTGGTTCTGAGGGCAATTGTACATTACTTAGAACAAATAAAGTAAACATTTTAATAGATGCTGGTATTACAAGGAAACAAATTGTTGATAATTTGGCTAGATATAACCTTTCATTAAAGGATATCGATACTTTATTAATAACTCATGAACATTCAGATCATATTAAGGCATTACCTACGCTTTTAAAAGAATGTGATTTAAAGTTATTAATGTCTGCAGGAACATATGATTCAATTATCAATTATTATGCATCAAGAGGGTTAGATAAGCTAAGAGATTTATTAGTTAAAAAGCTAAATTCAAATCAATTGATTGTTACATCTAGATTAGATAATTCTATTTTTTATCCAAACTATCAAATAGAAGATTTAGATATTCAAGTGTTACCTGCTTTTCATGATGCAAAAGAATGTATTGGCTTTTCTTTTAAAAATGAAGGTAAAAAGTTTGTTTATTTAACAGATACAGGTTATGTTCATCAAGCATTATATGATGAAATAGCTAATGCTAATGCTTATTTATTAGAATCAAATCATGACCCTGAATTATTAATGGCATCTAATAGACCATACCCATTAAAGGTCAGAATTTTATCTGATCATGGTCATATGTCCAATGAAGATTCTATGATTACTTTAGCTAATATTATTGGCGAGAAAACATCTTTAGTATTACATGCTCATATTTCTCAAGAATGTAATTTAAAAGAGATATTAATTCATACTAGAGAAAGAATATTTCAAATGTATGGTGTAGATACTAAAGATATTGAATTTCATCTTTTAAATCCATACTTTTCAGGGGACTATGAAATATGAAAATTTATATAGTTAGTGTAGGACAAATTAAAGAAAAGTATTTAAAAGATGCAATACAAGAATATTCTAAAAGAATATCTAAGTATGCAAAGGTTGAATTTTTAACAGCTTCAGATGAAGCAATTAATGATAATCCAAGTGATAAAGAAATAGAAATTATAAAGAAAAAAGAGGGTGAAAAAATATTAAAACTAATCCCTCAAAATTCATATAAAATAGCCCTAGATTTAAAAGGTGAAATGTTAGATAGTGTTGCATTAGCTAAAAAGTTTTTAGATATATTTAGTTATCATAATTCTAATATGACATTTATCATTGGTGGCTCTTTAGGTATATCTAAAGAAGTATTAGATAATTGTGATTATAAATTATGTTTTTCACCTATGACTTTTCCCCATCAATTGATGCAAGTTATATTACTTGAACAAGTATATAGAGCTTTTAAAATAAATAATAATGAAACATATCATAAATAGGAGTTTTTATGGAAGAATTATTAGTTAATAAGTTAATAGAAAAGAATTTAACAATAGCTACTGCAGAATCAGCTACAGGTGGAATGATTGCATCTAAAATAATCAATGTAGCTAATGCATCTAAAGTTTTAAAGGTGTCTTTTGTTACATATTCTGATGAAGCTAAAATAAAATATTTAAATGTATGTAAAGAAACTATTGACAAATATTCTGTTGTATCTGAAGAAGTAGCTAAAGAGATGGCTTTAGGGTTAAAAAAAGAGGCAAATGCTGATGTTACAATATCTATTACAGGTGTGGCAGGACCAACATCATATAGTGAAGATTTACCTGTTGGTATGATTTGTTTTGGGTTTGTTGTTTTGGATAAAGTGATAACTGAAACTAAATATTTTGGAAATATTGGTAGAAATAAGGTTAGAGAGGAAGCAACTAATTATGCAATTAGTCGCATTATAGATTTATTATGAATAATGTAGAAAATAATCCAAAGCTAGATATTTATAAAAAGCAATCAAAAAGAAGATTTATAGTTTATATTTCCATAGAAATAGCCATATTTTTAGGAGCCATTATTTCTTTTATTCTTTTTGCAGTGTTTTATAATAAAACAATTTATATGGTGATTTATAGCGAAATAGCTGTAGCTATTGCAAATGGTGCACTATGTTTGTTCTTACCTATTAGAGATTTTATTGAAAAGCGTATGATATATGACGAAAGACCATTTAGAAAAAAATATGTTATATATCTTTATGGGTATATTTGTACTATAGTATTGTTAGCTTTCTTATGGATTTCAATTTATGCTTTTCCATCAATAATAACTCCTGATTTCTTTTTTATTTGTTGGCTTATCTATTTAATTCTTTATGTGGTTGGTACAATGATTACTGCTTTTATTATCAATTGGAATTATAATCCTAAGGTATTGTTTTATAGATACAAAAAAGAAAGGAAAAAAGAGAATGAATAAGCTAAAAATAGTATTCAAAGTGATTGAATTTTCTTTATACGCAATAGCTTTAGCTATTAGTATTATTTTATCCTTTTATTTTAAGGGTAATGAATATGCCTTATATTCAGTTGTTTATACA
>JAILGR010000025.1 GCA_024696565.1 Acholeplasmatales bacterium
GCTTATTATGTTAATGATAATCCTATAATGGATGATTATGAATATGATATGTTGATGAATGAATTAATCGATATAGAGACCAAAAATCCAGAGTTAAAAACAAGTGATTCTCCAACTAATCGTATAGGAGGAGAGGTATTAACTAAATTTAAAAAGGTAAATCATGAAGTTAAAATGATGTCTTTAGCTGATGCCTTTTCATATGATGAATTAAAGGATTTTGATAAAAGAGTAAGAAGTGTTACACCAGATGCAACTTATTGTTGTGAACTTAAAATTGATGGTTTATCAGTATCATTAAGATATGAAGATGGTATTTTAGTTAGAGGGGCAACAAGAGGTAATGGTAGTGTTGGTGAAGATATTACTCATAATGTAAAAACTATAAAGAGTGTACCATTAAAATTAAAAGATAAACTAACATTAGAGGTTCGTGGTGAAATCTTTATGCCAAAGGAATCTTTTATTAAATTAAATTTAGAAAGAGAAGCTAATGAAGAAGAACTTTTTGCTAACTGTAGAAATGCGGCTGCAGGTTCTGTTCGTCAGCTAGATTCTAGTATTGCGGCTAAACGTAATTTGGATACATTTTTGTATTATTATTTAAATCAAAATGTAAAAACACAAGTTATGGCCTTAGAAGATATGAAAAATATTGGTTTTAAGGTTAATCCATTATATAGACATTGTAAAAATATGGATGAAGTAATTGAATACATTAAAGAAATGGGTGAAAAAAGAGCTTCGTTACCATATGATATTGATGGTATTGTAATTAAAGTAAATGAAATGGAATACCATGATATTATTGGAGAAACAGTTAAATATCCTAAATGGGCTATTGCTTATAAATTTCCACCTGAAGAAGTAGTTACAAAATTACTAGATATTACATATCAAGTTGGTAGAACTGGTGTAATTACACCTGTTGCTAATTTCAAACCAGTCTTTGTTCAAGGATCTTTAATTTCTAAGGCAACATTACATAATGAAGATTATATTTTACAAAAAGATATTTGTCTTAATGATGAAATAGTTATTAGAAAAGCTGGAGATGTTATTCCTGAAGTTGTTAAATCATTAAAGGAAAAAAGAAGCATAAATGCTATTCCATTTAAAATGATTGATACATGTCCATGCTGTAATTCTAAATTAGTTAGAAATGAAGAAGAAGCCGATTATTATTGTATTAATCCTGATTGTAAGGATAAGTTAATTAATAAATTAATTCATTTTGCTTCAAAGCCTTGTTATAATATTGACTCTTTAGGTGATAAATTATGTGGTCAATTATTTGAAGCTGGGTATATAAAAACTATAGTTGATATTTTTAATTTAAAATTTAAATATGATGAATTAATCTTATTACCAGGTCTTGGTAAAAAGAGTATTGATCATTTACTAGAAGCAATTGAAGAGGCAAAGAAGAATAATTTAGATCAATTAATATTTGGTTTAGGTATTCGTCATGTTGGCGCTAAAGCGGCTAAATTATTATGTAATAAATATAAAAATATGGATGGTTTATTTAATGCTAAATATGATGATATTATTACTATTCCTGATATTGGTTTAGTTATAGCTAAAGAATTTGTTGATTACATGAGTAATGAAAAAAATATTGAATTAATTAACAATTTAAAGGCTTTAGGCTTAAATATGGAATATGATAATGGTTTTGTTAAAGAAAACTATTTTACAGGTAAAAAATGTGTTTTAACTGGTACATTATCTAGTATGGGAAGATCTGAAGCTAAAAAGCTTATTGAATCATTTGGTGGATCATTATCAGAATCTGTAAGTAAAAAGACAGATTGTCTAATTCTTGGAGAAAATCCAGGTTCTAAATATGATAAAGCAAAAGAACTTGGTATTTATATAATGGAAGAAGAAGAGTTTTTATTAAAGATTAAGGAGTAATTATGAACGATAAGATTATTGTTAAAGGTGCAAGAGAAAATAATCTAAAGAATATAGATATTACTTTGCCAAAAAATAAGTTAATAGTTATGACTGGTGTATCTGGTTCTGGTAAGTCATCTTTAGCCTTTGATACAATCTTCCAAGAAGGAGAAAGAAGATTTATTGAATCATTATCTAGCTTTGCTCGTCAGTTTATTGGTTCAAATGAAAAACCAGATGTTGATTCAATTGAAGGCTTATCTCCTGCCATATCTATTGACCAAAAGTCTGCAAGTCATAATCCTAGAAGTACAGTTGGTACTGTAACTGAGATATATGATTATTTAAGAGTATTATTTTCAAGAGTTGGTACACCTTATTGTCCAAATCATCATATTCCTATTTCTAGTTTATCTATTGATCAAATAGTTAATAAGATTATGGAACATGAAATGGGTTCTAGGTTATATATTACAGCCCCTGTTATCTTTAGACAAAAAGGCGAACATAAAGCTATCTTTGAAAAATATTTAAAGTTAGGTTATGTTAGAGCCTTAGTTGATGGACAAATGGTATTATTAGAAGATGAAATACCAGCTTTAGAAAGAAATAAGAAGCATAATATTTATATAGTATTAGAAAGATTAGTATTAAAAGAAGGCGAACGTAGTCGAATTTTTGATGCGGTAGAGCTTGCGGTAAAAGAATCAGATGGATATTGTGTCCTATATTCGAATGATAAAGAAGAGTTTTATTCTACTAAATTTGCCTGCCCAGAATGTGGTTATTCTTTAGCATCATTAGAACCACGTATTTTCTCATTTAATTCACCTTTAGGTGCTTGTCCATATTGTAATGGATTAGGTAAAAAATTATCATTTTCACAAGATTTAATAGTAGATGATGAAAAATCTATTAATAAGGATGCAATACTTGCATATAAGGGTTGGGAAAAGGATAATTTAACTAAAGTTGAATTACTTCAAACTTGTGATTTTTATAAGATTGATAGAGATAAACCATTTAAAGATTTAACTGATAAAGAAAAGAAAATTATATTATATGGTTCTCCTGATATTATTCCATTTAGAATGAATGCTTCAAGTGGAAGAAACCATGATCAAGATAAAAAATATGAAGGTGTAATATCTAATTTTGAAAGAAGATATAGAGAAACTACATCTGATTGGATTAGAGAATGGTTAGAAACATATATGGTTGAACAAGTATGTGAAGAATGTGCTGGTAAAAGATTGAATGATTCAATCCTAAATATATTCATCAATGATAAAAATATTGCTGATGTATGTCAAATGTCTATTCAAGGATTATATGATTGGTTTGATACTTTAGTATTATCTAAAGAAAAACAAGAAATAGCTAGATTAGCTATAAAAGAAATAAAAGATAGATTACATTTCTTAATAAATGTAGGTCTTGAATATTTGACATTATCAAGATCGGCAGATACATTATCAGGTGGAGAAGCACAGCGTATTAGACTTGCAACACAAATTGGGTCCCAATTAACTGGTGTATTATATGTTTTAGATGAACCATCTATTGGTCTTCATCAAAGAGATAACGCTAAATTGATTAAAACTTTAAAAGAAATGCGTGATTTAGGTAATACATTAATCGTTGTTGAACATGATGATGAAACCATGAAATCATCTGATTTCTTAGTTGATATTGGTCCTGGTGCTGGTATTCATGGTGGTGAAGTTGTCGCTTTAGGTACTCCAGAAGAAGTAATGAATAATGAAAATAGTATTACTGGTAAGTATTTATCTGGTAAGTTAAAGATTGATTTACCTGAAAAAAGAAGAGATCTTCCTAAGAATTGGATTACTATAATTGGAGCTAAAGAAAATAATTTAAAGAATGTAGATGTAAAGATTCCTTTAGGTATATTAACTGTTATCACAGGGGTATCTGGTAGTGGTAAATCATCATTAATTAATGAAGTTTTATATAAGAATGCATATAAAAAACTATATAAAGCTAATAAGATTTATCCTGGTAAGGTTGATAAGATTTTAGGTTTAGAAAATATTGATAGAATTATTCGTATTAGTCAACAACCTATTGGTAGAACCCCAAGATCTAATCCAGCTACATATACAGGTGTATTTGATGATATAAGAGATTTATTTAGCCAAACAACTGATGCAAAAGTGAAAAATTATGATAAAGGTAAATTCTCATTTAATGTTAAAGGCGGAAGATGTGAAGCTTGTGGTGGTGATGGCTTAAAGAGAATCACTATGCAATTTTTACCAGATGTTTATGTACCATGCGAGGTATGTAAAGGTAAAAGATATACATCAGAAATATTAGAAATAAAATTTAAAGGTAAAAATATAGCTGATGTATTAGATATGACTGTTGAAGACGCTTTAGTATTCTTTGATGCTATACCTAAGATAAAAAATAAATTACAAAGCTTATATGATGTAGGCTTAGGATATATGAAGCTTGGTCAATCATCAGTTGAATTATCTGGTGGTGAAGCACAAAGAGTTAAGTTAGCTTTTGAATTACAATCAAAAATATCACCCAAAACTTTATATATTATGGATGAACCTACAACAGGATTACATGTTCATGATATAAAGAGATTAATGGAAGTTATTGGAAGAATTGCAGACTTCGGGGCAACAGTATTAATTATTGAACATAACTTAGATGTTATAAAACTTGCAGATTATATTATCGATATGGGACCTGAAGGTGGAGATAAAGGTGGTACTGTATTATTTGCTGGCCGTCCTGAAGATATTATAAATGAAGAGAAATCTTATACAGGTAAATATTTAAAACCATTATTAAAATAAATAAAATGGGGTTGTAATTAATTAAAGTGTTACAGCCCCATTTATACTTTATAGACAATAATCTTGTTTTTGTATCGGTAATCTTTTATAATTTGAAATAAAAGAGTAGAAAATATGAGAAAAGTTATAAAGGATAACGTTCTATGAAAAAAGATAAATATGAATTAGCAAAAAAACTATTTTTTTATACCAAATTATTTTATAGTTATCCACATCATCCAAAAGAATAGTAGTATTAATTAGAATTGTATTCAATTTTTCTTCTTGGATATTAGATTTATTATCTAATATGGCATAAATTTCTTTTACTAAAGGCTCTAAATGATCCTTTACCCATTCAATAACTAATTCATCGGGGACATTATAACTATCCCATTCTTCCTTTTCTTTTTTATTAAAATGATATGTATCATAATAATTTTTTATTAATAGTTTT
>JAILGR010000067.1 GCA_024696565.1 Acholeplasmatales bacterium
TCTATAGATGTATTTTCATGAGCTTTATTGAATTCATCATCAAATAAATCATAATCATTATCATAAATTGTATTATATAAATTCTCAATATATTCAGAATCTATATTAGTTGCTGATTCAATTATAAAAGATATCGTTGAAATAATATTTTCTTCATTTACAAAATGATTTGCTTTAATGAATACAGCATCTTCAAGTTTATCATAATATGCCTTTAGCATAGTTGAATTTTGATTTAATATATTTAATCCTTGAGGCATATTATCTAATTCTTGAGGATGTTCAAATATTAATTGAAATGATAATAAATTAATATCATGATTTATAGAAATTGATGCTTTAGCACTAAACTGTAAATAATCAATACTAAAAATAAATGATGTTGTATTTTCATATTCACTTAATTCAACTTCAGTATTAATTTCATTAAAATAATTAATAATATCGCCATCTAAAATCATTTTGTTTTTTTAGCTCCATTATTATTTCTATTAATTACAATTGTTCTTGGAGCAACCTTTCCATTTGTTTCTTTAGCCATAGGTTTAATTGGGGCTGGTTTAACATCTTCTACATTAATTCTTGTTAATTCCTCAACTAATTCGTCCTCTGGAGATAACTTTCTAACTCTAGGGGCTGGTTTTGTTGCCTCAGTACCATCAATATGGTAAGCTCTAGGCTTAACTTCAGTATTCTTCTTACCTAATACTTCACTAACTGATGATGAAATAGATTTAGGAAGTACTGGAGATTGTCTAACAACTTCCTCCCTTAGGGCTTCTGGTGCCTTAGTTTTGTCTATTTCTCTAGATTTATGACAAGTAAAATATACAATTTGATATTGTTTTGAAATAGCTTTTATTAATGATTTACATAAATCTAATTTTTCATCATCAAAATTAACAAATGGATCATCTAAAATAACAAATGGTTTTTCATTTGGATATAGACAATCAATTAAAGCTAATCTCATACATAATGATATTATAGTTTGATATCCTCTTGAGTAAGATTCAATACCCTTTAAGCCATTATTTGTAACAAATTGGAACTTAAAATTCACATCAATACTATAATCATTACTATCTTTTAGTAATAAACTAATATATTTATTGACTGATTCTTTCATTGGCATTACATATTTTTCTAATAATGAATTTTGAGACATAGATAAATATTCCATAGAAGTTAAAATTAATCTATATTCTTCTTCTAAATGATGAATATCAACCTCTACAGCCTCTTTTTGACCAATATAATCATCATACATTGCAATCTCAGTTTCGTATTCACTATATTTAGCTAAATATGTATTCTTTTGACTATTAAGTTCATCTATCTTAGTATCAATTCTAGCAATAATACTATTTAATTCTTCAATAGATATATTGTTTTCTTCAATAGATTGTAATGAATTTTGAGTAACAAATTCATTTAATAAATCTTGTTTTTCTTTTAGTTGAGCTAATATCTCATTTTTCTTTCTTAAGTGAGTATTTAATTCACCAATTTTTTCTTCATTAGAGATACAAGATGGACTTGAATTGAATTGACTTAAGAATAAATTAATTTCACCTTCTAAGATATTAATTTGATTTTCTAAAGCAACATTTTCTTTAGAAATATCTTCTTCATCCATCATTAAATCTTTATATCTTTGAATATTAGTTTTAACAGTTAATAAATTATTAGTGAAATTAGAAGAATATAGGTGATATTTACCAAAGAATTCTCTAATTTCTTCTTCTAAATGAATCTTTTCATAATCATATGCCTTTACCTGACCACCAACTTGTAAGGCATTATTTTTAGCATTAGTAGAGATAAAGGCAGCTAAAGCTCCAATATAGCCTAAAACAGCTACAATAGAAATAGCTATACCTGCGATATACAAGCCCATTACATGACTTTTTAAGAAGCCAATAACAAATAGTGTTACACCTGTAATAATTAATGCTGTAGAAATAATAGTTAATGCTATACCAGCTTTAGGTTTAACTCTTTCTTTAACTTCATTTTTAGTCGCAATAATTGATTTAATATTATTATATTTAACAACTTGATCTGTAATATGCTCTAATGTTTCTTCATCAGGAATTTCAGTTAAATTTATTTCTTTTTCTAGTTTTTCTTTTTTAATAGTAGCTCGATTATTTTGTTTTTTAACCTCATATTGAAGCTTTAAATTTTGTAATTCTTTATTTTTAGCACGATAATTTAAAACCTCATCTTGAGATAAATCTATACCATTAAACACATAATTATTTTCATCTAATAACTTCTTTGTAAGCTTTATATCTTCTTCATATTTAGAAACTACTTCTAGTTTAGATCTTTTTTCTTGAACTCTTGTAAAATTAATGATTTTATTATTATATTCTTTCTTTTCTTGATTTAACTTATATATTTCATCATTAACTTTATCAATATTAGCCTGAATAACTGGAATTCCTTCCATTCTTCTATTACATTGTTCTATTTCATCATTTATTTGTGATAACTCTAAATGCTTATCAATGATAAGTCCTTTTTTGGAATTAAGTTTTAATTCTTTAGCTTTAGATTTTAAAATCTCCATAGCTTCTTCAAATGATTGACTATCATTTGTACCACCAATTAAATTCGCAAGCTTGGCTTCAATATCAGATCCAAATCCTTCAGTTAAATCCTTTTGTGGAATAAAAACACTTCTTTCAAAAGAATTCTCATTTAAACCTAAGAATCTTTCACCTAAATTTGTATCAGAACTTAATTGTTGATTGGTTTTTAAATTATATATCTTTAAGGTATCTGAAGTAGCCTTTGATGGAGAAAATTGCCTTTCAATACGATACTCTTTTCCATTAGCTTCAATAATTAAATAACCACCGAAGCTGGATAAATTCTTCCATGGAGTATATATACCTCTATCTGATTTAGATAGACCATATAACATTGATTTAATGAAAACTGTTAAAGTTGTTTTACCCCAACCATTTTCTTCATAAATTGAATTAATATCACTCTTAAAATCAAAGGAGAAATCAGATAGTTTTCCGAAGTTATCAATATATAAACTAATTAGCTTCATACTATACTTCCTCCTTCATTAAGGCTTTAATACCATATTCAATTATTCTTATTTTTTCATCTTCAGGCATTTTAGATTTTAAAACATTTCTAATGAATTCACCCTTTAATGATACATCATTTTCATAATCCATTGGGTTAATTCTAAGTCTTGATTCATCTTCTACTCTTGCGAAAAAGTATTGTTGATTTAATGATGCTTCAAGTAAGTCACTTTGTTTAATTAAATCTAGATCATAAGAACCTACAAGACGAATTCTAACCATATCAGTTGGTTGAATATCAGTTAATTTTAAATTAATATTTTTTCTAATATCAGACCAATTTTCACAATCAGTAATATCTACAAAAATATCATGTAAAACTCTTTTAGAAAATGGAACAAATTTACTTTCAATTGTATTATCATTGATAGTTAATAAAATAAACCCTTTTATTCCCTCTTCATCAAATCCTCTACCCTCTAAGCAACCAGGATATGCCCATATACCACGTTCATCTATTCTACCTTTTTGATATTTATGAATATGACCTAAAGCTAAATAATCTATATATCTACCTTTAAGCATAGATAAAGGGATGCTAGATAAAGAATTTATATCACCATGAAGCATAACAATATTAACTCCATCTTTTTCCAAAACTAAGTTATCATATGTTGCTGTAGTAATATCATTTCCTGAAATACCAGTAATATTTATACCTTCAAATGTAAATGTCTGCCATACATCACCAAAGATATGTAAATTATTAGGCATTTGTCTTAAATGTTCAGAAAATACATTTTCATCATGATTACCATAAACCATATAAAATTCGATATTTTTAGCATCCTCAATTAAATCTAAAATATATTCTTTAGTTTTAGTAGATGTCTTAGGTCTATCAAATAAGTCACCAGATATTAAAATAGCATCTACTTTATTATTAGTTGCATATGTAATTAAATTTTCAAAAGAAAGTAAAAGTTCTCTTTTTCTTTCCTTTGCCTTAATGGGGTCTAAGTTAGTTTCAAGTCTCGAATCTAGATGTAAATCCGCAGTATGAATAATTCTCATATGGCCCTCCTTAAACGAAAAAATACTATAAATATATTATACTTCATAATAGGTAAAATATCATTATGAAAATGTAAGAAAAAAAGGAAAATGCCTTTTTATCATAATAATTTATTTAGCTTGTCTAAAGTTAAATATAAATTGGCATTTTCCTTTAACAATTCTTCTTTTTTATATGAACTATATTCATCATAAATAGCTATCCTAT
>JAILGR010000093.1 GCA_024696565.1 Acholeplasmatales bacterium
TATTTATTCCATCAGAAGTAAATACTACATCAAAAGAAGCAAAATTAGATGAATATTTAAATACAATATCTAAGGGTGAAATAGATAGTATAAATGGATTTTTAGATTTAATTTCTGATTTATGCGAAGAAGAGAATCCTAAATTAATAGATATAAGAAAAAAGATACCAGTATCAAATAATTTTTATGATAAACATAGTAGATATTAAAAAACACAACTAATTAGTTGTGTTTTGTTGTGCCTTACTTTGATCTAATAATTCTCTTAAAGCAGCAGTAAATTCATCCATTGCGGTACCAAGATCATTGCTACAAGCAGTTTCTGGTTTACCTAAGCCTCTATATACTCTGTTAGTTACGAAATTATAATCTCTAGCTAATTCTTCTTTATTAACATCATCACTTGGATTGATATAATAATTTACAACATTTTCAATCATTTGTTCCATATGTGCTTTTGTCTCAGGATCCGCATTTTCATATTCAGGATCACTTTTTATTTTAGCTAATATAATTTGTTTTGCGGTAAATATTTCTACTTTTTGAACTCCTTTAGAAGCAGCTTCACCAACTTTATCTCTTACTATTTGTCCACCAGCGTTTATAGCTGCGTTTTTTACTTGATTTAAAACACTATCAAATAGTCCCATATAATCATCTCCTATAATAATTATACCATTATTCCAAATTATTTGATATAATTAATATAGTTTTTTGAATGGAAGTGATTTTATGCATATTAAATATGATTTAATTCATAAAGATAAAAATGCTAGATATGGTAAATTACATACTAATTATGGTACATATGAAACACCTATGTTTATGCCAGTAGGTACTTTAGCTAACGTAAAAACATTAATGCCAGAGGAATTAAAGGCAATTCATTCTGGGATAATTTTATCTAATACATATCATTTGTGGTTAAGACCAGGAGAAGATGTTATCGAACACGCAGGTGGATTACATAAATTCATGAATTATGATGGACCTATATTAACAGATTCAGGTGGATTTCAAGTATTCAGTTTAGCTAAGAAAAAAGATATATCTGAAGAAGGAGTTAAATTTAAAAGCCATATCGATGGTAAGGAATTATTATTAACACCAGAAAAGAGTATTGAAATACAAAATAAATTAGATAGTGATATTGCAATGTCATTTGATGAATGTATAGATTATCCAGTGACTTATGAATATGCCAAAGCATCAACAGAAAGAACTTTAAGATGGGCTAAAAGAGGTAAAGATGTTCATAATAATCCTAATCAATCTTTATTTGGTATTGTTCAAGGCGGAGAATTTGAAGATCTAAGAAGAATGTCTGCAGAAGAAACAGTTAAAATGGATTTTGATGGTTACAGCATTGGTGGTACATCAATCGGTGAACCTAAAGATGTAATGTACAAAATGATATCATATGCAGTACCTTATTTACCAGAAGATAAACCTAGATATTTAATGGGAGTAGGAGATCCTATTGATATACTAGAAGGCGTAAGACAAGGTATTGATATGTTTGACTGTGTACATCCAACTAGATTAGCTAGACATGGTAATGCATTCACTAAAACAGGAAAGATTAATCTTCACAATGCCAAATATAAAGAAGATTTTACACCATTAGATAGTAATTGTGATTGCTATGCATGTAAAAACTTTACTAAAGCATATATAAGACATTTATTAGTATGTAATGAAACAAATGCAGGTAGATTACTTTCAATTCATAATTTGAGATTCTTGATTAGGATGACAGAAGAAATAAGAAATGCTATCAAAGAAGATAAATTTGATGAATATTATAAAGAATTTGTAAATATTTATAATTCAAAGAAGTAATATATAATGGAGTGATAATATGAGTAACCTAATAATAATACCATCACTAAATCCAGATAATAAATTAGTTAACATTATAAAAGAATTAAAAGAAAATAAAATTAATGATATCATTGTTATAGATGATGGTTCCACTAAAAAAGAAATATTTGATAAATTAGATGTCCCTGTTATACATCATGAAGTAAATAAAGGAAAAGGCGCAGCAATAAAAACAGCATTGAAAGAATATAATAAATATTATAAAGATATTACTGGCTTTATTACAGCAGATGATGATGGACAACATAGTATCAAAGATATAGTAAACATAAATAATAAATTGAATAATAATGTTATTTTTGGTGTTAGAAACTTTAAAGGGAAGGATGTA
>JAILGR010000104.1 GCA_024696565.1 Acholeplasmatales bacterium
GTGATAAAAACAATTTTAGAAAAGGTGTTATTTTAGTTTTTTCCTTTTATTTTAATTTTATTATGATATAATAATTATGTTTGAATAATAAATGATGAAGAAAAAAATAAGGAGAAAAATTTAACATGAGTGAAGTTAAACGTTTCGAATACAATTGGGCAGGACGTCCACTTGTAATTGAAATTGGAGAAGTGGCAAAACAGGCAAATGGTGCATGTCTTGTTAAATATGGTGATTCAACAGTATTATCATGTGCTGTATCTAACAATGTAGCATCAACTGCTGACTTCTTTCCATTAATGGTTTTATACCAAGAAAAATTATATGCTGCAGGAAAGATTCCTGGAGGATTCTTAAGAAGAGAGGGTCGTGCTACAGAACATGAAACATTAGTTTCTAGATTAATCGACCGTCCTATTCGTCCATTATTTGCTGATGGATTCAATAATGAAGTACAAGTTATCAATACTGTATTATCTAGTGATCCTGATTGTACTACAGCTATGGCTGCAATGTTAGGTTCATCTATTGCATTAATGATTTCAGATATTCCATTTGAAGGACCAATTGCCGGTGTTGTAGTTGGTAAGGTTAATGGTGAATTAATTATTAACCCAACTCCTGAACAATTAGAAGTATCAGAGATTAATTTAACAGTTGCAGGTACACATACTGCAATCAACATGGTTGAAGCTGGTGCTAGATTCGTATCAGAAGATGATATGTGGGAAGCATTAAAGTTTGGTCATGCTGAAATTCAAAAGCTTTGTGATTTCCAAGCTGAAATTGTTAAAGAATGTGGTAAAGAAAAATATGTTCCTACTTTATTTGAAGTAGATAAAGAAATTGAAGCACAAGTTAAGGCTTATGCTGAAGAAAAGCTTATTAAAGCTATTAGAGTTGAAGATAAGTTAGAACGTTATGCTGCAATTGATGCTGTTAACGCAGAAACTTTAGAAGAATTTGGCAAAAAAGTATTTGTTAAGGATCTTGGTGATATCAAGGTTGAAGATACTGAAGCTAAAGCTTTATATTTAAAGAATGTTCAATATACTTTAGATGAAATCTTACATGGTGAAGTAAGAAGAATGATTGCTGTTGATAAGATTAGACCTGATGGAAGAGAAGTTGATGAAATTCGTCCTTTATCTTCTAGAGTAGATGTATTACCTAGAGTTCATGGTAGTGCCTTATTTACAAGAGGTCAAACTCAATCTTTAGGTACAGTAACATTAGGTTCATTAAATGATAACCAAATCATTGATGGTTTATCTGATGAATCTTATAAGAGATTTATGTTACATTACAATTTCCCTCAATTCTCAGTAGGTGAAACTGGTAGATATGGTGCACCAGGTAGAAGAGAAATTGGTCATGGTGCTTTAGGTGAAAGAGCATTATCATATGTAATTCCATCTGAAGATGAATTCCCATATACAATTCGTGTTGTATCTGAAATTTTAGAATCAAATGGTTCTTCAAGCCAAGCTACAATTTGTTCTGGTACATTAGCATTAATGGCTGCCGGTGTTCCTATTAAGGCTCCTGTTGCTGGTATCGCAATGGGCTTAATTATGACTGATGATGAGCATTATACAATCTTAACTGATATTCAAGGTATGGAAGATCACTTAGGAGATATGGATTTCAAGGTTGCAGGTACTAGAGATGGTATTACAGCCTTACAAATGGATATCAAGATTAAAGGTATTACATATCAAATCCTAAAAGAAGCATTAGCTCAAGCTAAAAAGGGTAGATTACAAATTCTAGACCATATGGCCCAAACTATTTCTGAAGTTAGACCTGAATTATCTCCATATGCACCTAAGGTTGTTATGGCAAGAATTAATCCAGATAAGATTAAAGATGTTATTGGTGCTGGTGGAAAGACAATTAACGCTACAATCGAAAGATTTGATAATGTTAAGATTGATCTTGAACAAGATGGTAAATTATTCGTTATGCACCAAGATATGGCTACAGCTAAGGCTTGCTTAGAATATATCCAAAATTCAATTAGAGAAGCTGAAGTTGGTAAGATTTATACAGCTAAGGTTACAAGAATTGAAAAATATGGTGTATTTGCAGAGCTTTGGGAAGGCTGTGAAGGCTTATGTCATATTTCTAAATTAGCTTTAGAGAGAGTTGAAAAGCCAGAAGATGTTGTATCTATTGGTGATGAAATCATCGTTAAATGTATCGGCGTAAATGAAAAAGGTCAAGTTGACTTATCTAGAAAAGATGCATTAAAGGATGCTCAAAAGAGATTTGCTAACAAAGAAGAAGAAAAAGCTTCTGAATAATTAAAATAAATTGGCATAATCGTTTGATTATGCCTTTTTAAAACCAAAAAGGAGGTTTATATGAATAAAAAGAAATTAATATTTGAAATAATATTCTTTATTATAGTTACATCATTAACTATATATTATCTTATTGCCTCTGGCGTATTTAATCATATAAATGATTTAAGTAATTTATCTTTCTTA
>JAILGR010000196.1 GCA_024696565.1 Acholeplasmatales bacterium
AGCTTTTTAGCACTCTATTAGTGGCATTGGTGTTTTTCTTATCTATTGGATTTGTAAAAGTATATGCTGATACTAATAGTAGCAGTGATTTAGATATTAACTCTAAAGAATTATATGATCAAACTAACACATATAATTATAAGTATGATGTTACATTGCCTACTGGCATTGAAACAAAAAATGGTGTTGATAGGGATTTTAAGGGTGAATCCAGATACAATATCATAGATGAAAATGGCAATATATTAGCAAAAAATGGTAATCAAGTAATGGACGGGATTCCTCAAATTACTGTTTTCACTCATGGATGGCAAGGAAATAGTGGTTCGTGGGGGTTTGGTAAAGATTCTTTAGTTACAATCCTTCAAAAACAATTTAATGCTAATATCTATACATTGGATTTTTATGCTCGTGACAGATATACTTCAGATCATGAGTTTGTATTGTATGATTCAACTGATCTATATGTTAATGGTGGAAAAAACAACTCAGTAAATACTGTAGATACAAATAAACCTGCCATATTGGTTTTTAATGGAGTTAATACAGGATATAGACATGAATATATTTATACACAGTTCAATTATGCAGTAAGTAAAGTGGTCTATGAATATAAAATGGCAAATAATGGATTATTGCCAAAACTTAATCTTATTGGACACTCTAGAGGTGGTCTTACTAATATGCAATATGCCCTAGACCATCCTGATATGGTTGCATCATTATTTAGTTTTGGTACACCATATTTGGGAACAACTACTGCGGAATTAGATTATAATAATTTGTCAATTGGAAATGAGCATTCTCTTGGTATGAGATTGTTTGAAGTTGCAAAGGATGAAGAATCCAAAGCTTGTTATGGTGAACAAGATTTAGCAGATCCAAATTTATATATGAAATATGTTACTAGATGGAATACATATTATGACCAATTATATTCTGGTATATCTGCATATGCACTTGGCGATGTAACTGCTTTAAATTATATATTGGGAATTTTCGAAAATATGTGGTTTACTCCTTTGTGCGATTTTTTATGTGAGAAATGTGGAAACTTTATTGGTGGGAATGTTACAGGTTTATTACAAACCACTTTAAACACAATTATAGTAACTACATTAAATTTGGCATATGTTGGAGGTAAAGTTTCTTCTAAATTGAACGCTAAGGCTATGTTACAAAATGTTGTTAACGATATTTTAATTGCTTATCCAATAGTTGCGGAATTTATCAGTGACACAACTGGAGTGTTGTTTGATGTATTGGATTTGGTATATACAGAATTAGAAATGAGACCTTTTTGTGATCCTTTCATAGTCTGGAACTCTGATTTTGCCGTAAATATTGAATCACAAATGGCAAGTAGAGTATTGAATGGTGATTTAGTGGAATACAAAGGGTTCAATAGACATTATGTTACATTTACCACTTACAATACATATGCTGATAACATCACTCACTGTAAAGAAATGTTTAATCCAGAATTACAAAAATATGTGTTAAATAATATCACTCAAGCACCATATTGGGCATATACTTCACTTGGTGGGGATAGCATTAGTATTGATGGATTTTATGGTTGTACTAGCTCTTCAAAATTAGTTATTCCATCTACAATAACAAGCGATGGAAAAACTTATACAGTAAAAGGAATTTCAGATTACGCTTTTGCAAATGATGCTTATGGAAAAGAATATAATGAAATAGTTATCCCATCTACTGTTGAAACAATAGGATATAAAGCATTCTATAATTCTCCTTCTTTAACAAAAGTAGATTTATCTAGTGCTACATCTTTAAAGTCTATTGGTGAAGATTGTTTTGGATTAGAAACACCTTCAGATTCTAATGGAGTAGATACTGTGGTGCTTCCTAATAGTGTTGAAAGTATAGGTGCTCGTGCGTTTGCAAATAATAAAAATTTAGAAAAAATCAATATTCCAACTAATACTACTATTATTGGAGAAGGAGCTTTCTCAGGAACTAGTATATCTGAAATTACAGGTAATTCTTCTTATGAGTGGAATAATGGCATTCTAATAGATAAGAATGGCGCAGCAAATAGATATGAATTACCTGTAATTTCAGATATACTAGTTCCTGAGAAAGCTCCTTCTCCAATAATAGTAGTATTAGTTGGAAT
>JAILGR010000202.1 GCA_024696565.1 Acholeplasmatales bacterium
AATGTTTATAGAGAATCTATTTATGCTGATTATGTTATGTATGATAGCCTAAATCCTGGTTCTGGTATTAAAACTAAATATGATTATGAAATAGGAAATAAACCAATATTCTTAGCTGGTGGAATAAATATATCTAATTTAGATGAAGTAAAAATAAAAAATCCTTATTGCATAGATACTTCAAGTGGAGTTGAAGTAAATGGATATAAGGATTATCAAAAAATGAAAGAATTTATAATGAAGGTGAGATTATGAATGATACAAAATTTGGCATTTATGGTGGGCAATATATCCCAGAAACATTAATGAATGCAGTATTAGAAGTAGAAGCTGCTTATAATAAATATAAAGACGATCCAACATTTAATAAGGAATTAAATGAATTACTTATTGAATATGCTAATAGACCTTCTAAATTATATTATGCAGAAAAACTAACTAAAGAATTAGGTGGCGCTAAAATATATTTAAAAAGAGAAGATTTAAATCATACTGGAAGTCATAAGATTAATAATGTATTAGGACAATTATTATTAGCAAAAAGAATGGGAAAAACTAGGGTAATTGCTGAAACTGGGGCTGGACAGCATGGTGTTGCAACAGCTACTGGAGCGGCTCTTTTAGGACTTGAATGTGAAATATTCATGGGTGAAGAAGATACTAAAAGACAGGCTCTAAATGTATTTAGAATGGAATTACTAGGGGCTACAGTTCATGCAGTTAAAACAGGATCAAGAGTATTAAAAGATGCTGTAAATGCTTGTATGATGGAATGGAGTAAAAGAATGGATGATACATTATATGTATTAGGCTCTGTAATGGGACCACATCCATTTCCAACAATGGTTAGACATTTCCAAAGTGTAATTGGAAAAGAAATTAAATCTCAGATTTTAGAAAAAGAAGGTAGATTACCTAATTTAGTTATTGCTTGTGTTGGAGGAGGTTCTAATGCTGCAGGCTCTTTTTATGAATTTATTGAAGATAAAGATGTAAAATTAGTAGGTTGTGAAGCTGCTGGTTTAGGAATAGATACTACTAAACATGCCGCAACAATTGCTAAAGGAAAAGTTGGCGTATTTCATGGTATGAAATCTTTATTTTGCCAAAATGAATATGGTCAAATTGATGAAGTATATTCTATTTCTGCAGGCTTAGATTACCCAGGTATTGGTCCTGAACATGCTTACTGGAATTCTATAGGTAGAGTAAAGTATGTTCCAATTACTGATAAAGAAGCTGTAGATGCATTTTTAAGATTATCAAAATCAGAAGGTATTATTCCAGCTGTTGAATCAAGTCACGCTTTAGCTTATTGCCTAAAGGTTGCACCTTCTATGAAAAAGGATGACATTATAGTTGTTACATTATCTGGTAGAGGAGATAAAGATTGTGCACAAATTGCTAAGTATTTGGGGGTAAAAATTGATGAGTAGTTTTAATGACGTTTTTAACAAAAAAGCTTTTATTGCCTTTTTAACTGCTGGAGACCCAACAATTGAAGATACTAAAGCTTTCATATATAAAATGATTGAAGCTAAAGTTTCATTAATTGAAATTGGTATACCATTTTCTGATCCTATAGCTGAAGGTAAAACAATATTTGATGCAGATATGAGAGCTTTAGCTTCTGGTACAACTACAGATAAAATTTTTGATATGGTTAAAGAAATTAGAGTAGATTATCCAGATTTTCCAATGGTATTTATGACATATTTAAACCCTGTATTCTCATATGGATATGATAAATTCTTTAAGAAGGCAGAAGAATGTAGTATGCTTGGCATAATTATTCCTGACTTACCTTTTGAAGAACAAAAGGAAGTGAAAGATGTTGCTAAAAAATATGGCCAAGAAGTTATATCTATGATAGCTCCTACATCTAAAGAGAGAATTGAAAAGATAGCACTAGATTCTTCTGGATTCATATATTTAGTATCATCACTTGGTGTTACTGGAGTTAGAAGTGAATTTCAGTTTGATTTAAAATCTATTGTAGATGAAATAAGAAAACATACAACTACTAAAGTAGCTATTGGTTTTGGCATATCAAATCCAGCTAAAGCTAAAGAAATGGCAGATATTTCTGATGGGGCAATAGTAGGTTCTGCCATAGTTAATTTAATTGCAAAATATGGTAGTGA
>JAILGR010000221.1 GCA_024696565.1 Acholeplasmatales bacterium
GATGAAATCGATGAGCAATTATATAAAAAATATAAATTATCAACTTCTGACATTAATTTTATTAAAGCGAATATCCAAGAAATGCGAGAGGATATTCTTGTAAATGATACTATGATAGAGGATGGTGATGATGATGAATAAACCCAAAGTTTTTAAATCATCTGAAATCAATTCGTTTGATATAGTCAAAATTGATGGTAAATCTAAAACATTCAATCTTGATGAAAATAATAACGAAGGTAGAGACTTCATCCTTCTTTATATGTATGTTTTACCATCATTTATGTCACACGGTATTAAAGTTGGTATGGCTACTTGCCACGATGGTGAAACATTTTGGCACGGAATATCTCAGCGTATAAGAAATCAAGAACACGAATTGGCTTTACAACCAGATAAATATGAAAAACACGGTTTAGCAAGAGAAGTAATTTATTGGGGAATTTGTTTAGACGCTAAAAATGAGAATTTCAAAGATTATAACGTTCATAGTGAAATTCTTTCTAAATGTGCTGGTATAGCTGAAAAAGAACAAGAGTGGTTTATAAATGTTCCACAAGAAGATTTAATTGATGCTTTTGTAAATTGTAGAAAAGATAATTATGTTAAAGAAGTATATAATCCACGTAAAGAACAACAAGATTGTGTCGATGCATTAAAATCGTACTTTAATGACCATCCTGTTGGAGATAAATTCTTATTAAACTGCAAGATGAGATTTGGTAAATCATATACAACATATAAGTATTGCGAAGAAGCAAATCTAAATAAGATATTAATCTTAACATTTGTACCTGCGGTAGAATCATCTTGGCGAGAAGATTTACTTCATATTGAAAAAGATTATGAGTATTATACTGATAGAGAATTAAGAAAAGATAATTTTTTATTAACAGATAAAACGAAGCCTTTTGTTGTATTCTTATCTTTACAAAACTACTTAGGAAAAGATAATGATAATAATACAAAAGCTAAGATTAAAAAATTACAAGATGTAAAATTTGATTTAGTAATATTCGATGAGTATCATTTTGGAGCTTGGAATCAAAGAACTCAAGAAACATTAGAAGATTTTGATGAAAAATATCAAGAAGAGTTAAAAAAACTTAAAAATCCTAATGTGTTAGATAAGTTCTCTATAAAAACAGATAAGATAATCTGTTTATCTGGAACACCGTTTAAAGCATTAGCTCGTGGTGAGTTTATAGAGGACAATACATTTACATATTCATATTTTGATGAGCAAAAGAATAAGTATCCAAATTCTGAAGATAATGATTTTAGTGTTATTAATCCAAAATATGCGCATTTTCCTGATATGAAAATATTAGGTTATAATATGTCGCAATTATTCAGTGATTTAGCACCTAATATGATGTCTAATGAAAAGATTCTTAACAAACGTTATTTTTCTTTGAATCAATTCTTTATTACAAAACAAGATGAGAATTATGCCTTAGATCCAGAATTTGTTTACGAAGAACAGATAAAAATTTGGCTAGAGATTATTAAAGGTGCAACAGTTCAGGGAAAGAACTTCCCTTACTCTAATCCGTTATTACAAAATTATATAAAGCATACGCTTTGGTTGATGCCAACTGTTAATTCTTGTATAGCTATGACTAAACTATTAAAAGAAGATTCATATTTTAGTCGTTATCAAATCATAAATCTATCTGGAAATGAAGTTGGTTCTGGAAATGATGCATATGAATATTTAATGAATGAAATTAAGGCATCTAAAAATACTGGTAAGCTTGGTAGTATAGCAATTACTGTGAATAAGCTTACTATAGGTGTAACTGTTAAACCTTGGTTTAGTGTATTTGTTTTAAAAGATTTAGCTTCGCCTGAACAGTATTTTCAAGCAGTATTTAGAGTTCAAACTCCACTTGTTATAAATGGCGAAATACTAAAGAAGCAATGTTTTGTTTATGATTTCAATATTGATAGAGCATCTGCGTTACTTTTAAAATATGCTAAGCAATATGAGAGTGAAGTAAAGAAGAGTAATTACGAGAAATTAAAGATTGCAAAGCTTATAGTAAAATATATGCCAATATTTATTAACGGAGATATGGAGCATCCTATTTCTGAACAAGTATTCTATCAATTAGCTGAATTTGGTGATACATCTGGTGTTCCATTATCAAAAAAGATTACAAATCTTGAAAGAACTACAAGAATGGCTGATGATGAAGCTATATCTGATATGTTAAATGATAAAGAAGTCAGCGATATTATTAAACGTGTATTTGCACACGCTAAATTTGGGAAAAACAAGACTAATACTCCACCTTCACCATCACCAGGGGGATTTGATTCTAAAATTCGTAAAAAGGGAATTGATGATGGCCATAAACAAGGATTAGAAGATTATGAGCTGTATATTGATTTTGATGATATCCATATTCAAGATGAGTTTGATAAGAATTTGAAGGAGTTAATTAAGAAAAATAACCCTGCACAAGAAGGTACATATAATTACACACTATATGCTAATGGCTATAAAAAGGGCTATGAATCTGGTGTTAATGCACCAATTAAAAAGCTTCAAAGCGGTAAACAAGATGGATTGGATTTTGTTAAAACTGTAAAAAAAGAATTAGGAAACAATATAGTATATAAGAAAGAAACAAGTTCGGCAATTAATAATATAATTCATAAACATTTGAATGATGAGAATAATATTCCAGCGGAATATCGTTCATCACTATATAAAAGATGGTATATGGATTCATTTAAAAAAGCTTGTACATCTGCGTTGAAGCCACAGATAAAGGTAGAAAAAGGTAAAACAATAGAAGATGCTAATAATGTTTTAAGACATATCTTGGCAAGATTATTTGAATTCTTATATATATCTGTATATAGAGAAACTACATTTGATGAAATATTTAAAAATGCTGATCCAAATGTTTTCTTGGAAGCAGTAGGTATAACAAAGAAAGATTTCGAAATATTAAATAAATATAAGATTTTCCAAGAAGACGTATTAAATAATTACATTCACGAATTTTTTATAAATGAATCTTTAGGTGAAAAAATAGATTTGTCTGATGAAAATATTAGAAAACAATATCGTAATAGCTTCGATTGGTTTGGATTTGGAATTGGAAATACTTTAGATTTAATTAAATAAAAAGTAAATGTAAAATAGACTTTAATAATGACGATCAATCTAAACTACGCGAATTATTTTTTGAAATTTTACAATTGACTAAAGAATGCTA
>JAILGR010000239.1 GCA_024696565.1 Acholeplasmatales bacterium
TAAGGCTTTATCATTAGTTGTATCATCCTTCAAAATGATTTCAGATTCATAATTCATTGACCCATTATAAAATCTATCAACATAAGATGTCATAGAATCCATCATTAAAAATGATGCAACAAGTAAAATCATACAACCAAATACACCAAATAAAGTCATAAAGCTTCTTGCTTTATGTCTAAATAAGTCTCTTAAATTCCATTTAGTTGCAAATTTTAATCTTCTCCAAGCATTAGAATCTTCTATTTTTAATCTTTTCATAGCTTTAGGAGTATATGGCTTTAATGCATCTGCGGCAGTTCCTTTTAACATACTTTTTACTGACAAATATGAAATAAATGTCATTAATCCTACTACTCCTAAAACCACTAAATATGTCCACCAAGGAACATAAATATACCATGATGGTAAATCAAAATATGTTCCCATTGATCCATTAGGATTAAAAATAAACCAAGCTATAAAATAACCCAAACCAATTCCTAATAAAGAACCAACAATACCAATAAATAAACCAAATAATGTATAATGCTTTGTTATTCTCTTATCTCTAAAACCTAAAGCTTTAAGTGTTCCTATTTGGGTTTTTTCATTAATGGTTAATCTTTGCATTGTAGTTGCCATAATTAAAACGGCAATACCTAAAAATATAACAGGCAATATAGATGCCATTGTTTTTCCCTCAGTAGCTTCACCTTGTGCTTCACTATAAGATGCAATTTCATTTTTAGACAATATTAAATTAGTTTTACCTAAAACTATATTTGCTTTATCAATAAAATCTTTCTTTTCTAATTTTGACAATACATGTATTTCAGTATAAAATTCATACCCCAATTTTTCTTTTAACATTGAAGGTGAAATATAAACATATCCAAACTTATTAAAATCTGGCATCATTTGATTTTCATCTGGTACACATATTAAATATTCACTTGATTTAATTAATCCCTTTATAGTTCCAGTTATCGATAAATCACCATATTTTAATGTGATTGAATCTCCTAAATTATAATTATTCTTTAATGCATATTGATCACTAATCCAAACAGAATCAATACTATTTTCATCATATGATTCACCCTCTATAACTATAAATCCAGACACATTTATATTTGTAGTAATAGTTAATGCTACAATGTCATTTTCTTTTGTTTCATTAGTTTTAATTGATAAATATTTAGATGAATCATCTACACCATCAATGGCTTTAATTTTATCATATTCTATATCTGTGTATCCAAGTTCACTAATTAATCTATAATCAGCAAATCCTGTTTCTTCATAAAATGAATGTGTATCCCTTTCAATAGAATACCATTCGCCTTGAAAGCCAACAAACACTCCAACACCAAGCATAACCATTAAAATCATTGATATAAACTGGGCTTTATAATGCCAGATAGTCCTTAGCAATTTTTTAAATAGCATTTTACCATTCCACCTCTTCTACAGAAAGCGGATTATCTTGATTAATAATTTCTTTAATATGCCCTGATTTTACTCTTATTATTTGGTCTGCCATTTTAGCTATATTTTGATTATGTGTGACTATAATTATTGTTTTATGATAATTCCTTGCCATATTTAATAATACTTTTAAAACCATAGCCCCTGTTTCTGAATCCAAAGCCCCAGTTGGTTCATCACAAAGTAAAATCTTAGGATTTTTAGCTAAAGCTCTAGCAATTGAAACACGTTGTTGTTCACCACCTGATAATTCACTTGGGAATTTATCAATATGATCTATTAACCCCACTTCATTTAACATTTCTTTTACAGGAAAATGGTTTTTACATATTTCTTTAACTAATGCGATGTTTTCAAAAACAGTTAATGTTGGAATTAAATTATAAGATTGAAACACAAAACCAACAGTTTCTGCCCTATAATCAGCAAGCTCATCATTACTTAAATTAGAAATATCATTTCCCATAACTAATATTTTCCCACTAGTTGGTGAATCAAGTCCCCCTAATAAATTTAACAATGTTGATTTACCAGCTCCTGATGGGCCTAATATAACAATAAACTTTCCTTCTTCAATTTTTAAATCTATATTATCAAGTGCTTTTTGTTCATGATCGCCTACTTGATAAATTCTACTTACTTTTTGAAACTCAATAATACTCATAAACTAATACCTCCACAATTAAGTCAAAAAGGCCCTAAGGCCTATTTCACTTTATTTTAAAGCATTGATGAATGCTTCATATTCACTATCTACTATGGCAGAGCTATCACCATTAACAATTAAACCATCTGTTAATAGATTGCATCCATAACCTTTTACATCCGAAACCCAAAGTCTCATCCATTCACCATCGCCCCAACCATAAGAGCCAAATAATGCAATATTTTTAGATGCTGCTTTAGCCATTAGTGAATCATAGAAAGGTTTAAATTCCTCTTCTTCTAATTCTTCAGCTCCCATCGCAGGACAACCTAAAATGATTGTATCGTAGCTTAATATATCATCTACATTAGCATTTGATACATTAAAACAATCACAACCTAAATCTCCTTTTATTTTATTTGCAATATCTTCTGTATTGCCTGTACCACTCCAATAAACTATTACTTGCTTCATATTTTCCTCCTTATCTCATAAAGCTTTCAATTGGAAATCCTTTATTAATTAGATTGATCACGCATTCTTTACATTTAGTATATTTATCGAATATTTCTAGTTTTTCATTCAATTTTGAATAAACCTTCCAATATCCAACATATATACATTTTTCACCTTTAATAAATGATTTAATGTCATCTAAGTCATATCCTAAAAATACGCCAATTTCATGAGGGAATTCATTATCTTTTAATCTTTCTTTTAAATCATTTAGCATATTATCAATACTTCTTGTATCA
>JAILGR010000014.1 GCA_024696565.1 Acholeplasmatales bacterium
GGTCAATATCTGTTCTACCAAAGTGACCATATGCAGCTGTTTGCTTATAAATTGGGCGCTTTAAATCTAGAGTTCTAATAATTCCCTTAGGTGTTAAATCAAAGATTTCTAATACCTTATCTTGGATTTTTTCTTCAGAAACCTTAGCTGTACCAAAAGTATCAACTAATACTGATGTTGGCTTAGCTACACCAATAGCATATGATAATTGGATTTGACATCTATCACAAAGTCCTGCTGCAACAACATTTTTAGCAATATATCTTGCCATATATGAAGCTGATCTATCTACTTTAGATGGGTCTTTACCAGAGAATGCTCCACCACCATGGCAAGCTGCTCCACCATAAGTATCTACAATGATCTTTCTACCAGTTAAACCAGAGTCTCCGGCAGGTCCACCAATTACAAATCTACCAGTTGGGTTGAATAAGTATTTAGTATCTTTATCTACTAAAGAAGCTGGTACAACTTCATCTACTACATACTTCTTAACGTCTTTAGCTAATTGGTCCATAGATACTTCTGGAGCATGTTGTGTAGAAATTAAGATTGTATCAATTCTCTTAATATTGTTATTTTCATCATATTCTACAGTAACTTGACTCTTTCCATCTGGTCTTAGATAACCAAGTGTACCATTCTTTCTAACCTTTGTTAATTGATAGCATAGTTTATGAGCTAAAGTAATAGCAAGTGGCATGTATTCAGGTGTTTCTTTACAAGCATAACCAAACATAATACCTTGGTCACCTGCACCTTGTTCATGGTCTTCTAGTTCATCAACACCCATAGCAATATCTGGTGATTGTGGGTCAATAGCTACTAATACAGCTAAATTATCGGCATCAAAACCATATTTTCCTCTTACATAACCAATTTCAGTTACAGTATCTCTTACAATCTTTTGAACATCTACATAGTGGTTAGTTGTGATTTCACCAAAAACCATAACCATACCAGTTGTACAAATAGTTTCGCAAGCTACTCTAGCGTTTTTATCATTTTTTAAAATATCATCTAATACCGCATCAGAAATTTGATCGGCAATTTTATCTGGGTGTCCTTCAGTAACACTTTCAGATGTAAATAATCTTCTCATCTTATAAATTCTCCTTTATTGCTTTTGTTAATTGATCAGCACAGCTTGTAGGCTTAACCCCACAAGTGTTACCTTCTAATATTTCAACCACCTTAGTGGCATCCATCCCTTCTATTAGCTTACTAATGGCTTTTAAATTACCATTACAGCCTCCTACAAATGAAACATTATGAATCTTTTTATCATCATCTAATTCAAAATGAATTTCTCTTGCACAAACTCCACGAGTCTTGTAAACAACTTCCATATTATACACCTCTACATTTCATCAAATATTTTTTCAAAATCAGAAGAATATCTATTAAATCTATCAAAGATAAATGGGTCAAAATATACTTTAAAAGATTTTTCCATATAAGCTATAGTATTTTTATGATTATATGCCTTTTTAAATGGTTTAACACTTCTCATAGAAACATATAAATCACATATTAAAATAATATTAGCTTCTTCTGTATTTTGAATTTCACGCTCATGTTTTACAAAATCATCCGTATCAGAACCTTCAAAAGTAGCTCTTAAAATATCTTCAGCTTTTCTTTTTAGCTGTAATCTAGATATCATAGTACTACCTAATGCGGTTTGACTTTGGATAGCCATAAATTTTTCTTCATCAGAATCAATATTTTGGAAAGAAAAATCTAATTTTTGGTCAATGTGTAATCTTGTATATTTTACAAGTTCTTCACATCTATCTGGCGAATATGAATATAAAGACGCAAGCTTTTTAACCATAATTGCCAAAATTTCTGTTTCTTTCTTTTCTTCATCAGTTACCTTTTGATTAGTTAGTGTAACATCAAAGATTTGGGTGATTACATTAGTATAATCATCTTGAACCTTTCTTCTTTTTTGTAATTCTTTCTTACGCTCATCTTGCATATAATTTGACATTGAAACATAAATATATAATACAAGCATAAACATAAGTAAGAGAATCGTCCTTATAACAATATCTCTAAACGGTTCTCCCGTAAAGAAATCTTGAAGAAATACTAATATAGGCTTTCCACTAGCATCTTGAACTATTGGATATGTGAAAACAAAATGCATGATAGTCATTAAAATAATAACCCATAAGAATACTAGCTTTAACATATTCTTATTTTGATAGAAAGCACATATTAATAATGAAT
>JAILGR010000015.1 GCA_024696565.1 Acholeplasmatales bacterium
ATTTATTAATTCTAAGTATTCTTCAACAAATGGCATATCTAATAATTTTTCTTTAGCTAAATTATAATCATTTAATTCTTTTTGATAATCTAAATTCTTTTCTTTTTTCAAAACCATTAATCTTTGTTTTTTCTTTAAATCATCAAACTGATTTTTAATCTCTAGATTATTATCGATATATGGTTCTAATTCATGAATTCTTTTTACCTCTGGTAAAGAATTAAAATAATCAATAATTAAATCTTTACTCTTCACAAAGTTCACCAATTTGGAACCAAGTCTTGGCTTCTGTTATTTTAACACTGACAATTTGACCCACTAAATCTTTATTATCTGATTTAAAGTGAGTTAATTTATTGTGTTCTGAATAACCACACATCATACCATCGCCATTTTTAGATTCACCATCTACTAATACTTTAACTATAGAACCTACAAATCGCTTATGTCCTTCTAAATATCCTTGGTTTGTTAATTCAATTAGACGGTTTAATCTTAAATGCTTTTCTTCTTCAGATACATTATCTATCATACGAGCGGCTGGTGTTCCTTCTCTTTTTGAATAAATAAATGTAAATGCCCCTTCAAAGCCAACTTCTTTTACTAAATCAAGAGTATGAATAAATTGTTCTTCTGTTTCATTTGGAAAACCAACAATAATGTCAGTAGTTAAAGAAATACCAGGAACTAATTCTCTTAGCTTATTGACCTTAGCCATATATTCTTCATGAGTATATTTTCTATTCATGATTTTTAAAATATCATTATCACCAGATTGAACGGGTAAATGGAGGTGTGGCATCACACTCTTACAATCTCTCATAGCCTCCATAGTTTTTAAATCTAAATCTCTTGGATGACTTGTTGTATAACGAATACGACTAATACCTGTTTTATCTAAGTCATATAATAAGTCACCAAAGGTATAATCAATATTTAAATCTTTACCATAGGCATTAACATTTTGACCTAATAAAGTAATTTCTTTATACCCTTCTTCAACTAATTCTTTAACCTCTTTAATGATATCATCTTTTTGTCTACTTCTTTCTCTACCTCTTGTATATGGAACAATACAGTAAGTACAGAATTCATCACATCCATACATAATAGTAACCCAAGCCTTATGCTTAGATTGTCTAACCTTAGGGGCATCTTCTAAAATATTACCTTCTGTAGATAATACCTCAACCACTTTACATTTAGACATATAAGCTTGTTCAAGCAACATAGGTAAATGATTTCTATTATGAGTACCAAAGATTAAATCAACATCATATGATTCAATTATCTTAGCTGTTGCAGCTTCTTCTTGAGGCATACAACCACAAATTCCAACAATTAAATCTGGATTTTCTCTTTTTCTCCCCTTTAATTGACCTAATACTCCCCAAATTCTTTGTTCAGCATTTTCTCTTACTGCACAAGTGTTTAAAAGTACTACATCGGCCAAAAGAGGATCTTCTGAAAAAGTATATCCAGCTTGTTCTAATATACCAGCCATTACTTCACTATCAGCTTCATTACCTTGACAACCATAAGTATAAATATAATATGATTTACCTTTACCTAAATCCTTATATTTATCATCCATACGATAACGGATAGTTTCAATATCTAATTTTCTTCTTAATCTTGCCTCTTTTAAATTAGGCATAGAAAGCTTAACATTTTTCATATTTATCACCACGGATTTGCATTATACAATAATTAATCATAAAAAGAAATACTATAAAGTATACTTTTTCATAAATCTAGTAATTTCTCTTTTTACTCCAAAATCAAGAATAACACCACTAATTATATATTCATTAGTATTTGAACACTTTAAAGGTTCAAAAACACCAGTTCTAAATCTTTTAATAACCATCTCTTTATCATCACCTAAAATAGAATCATAGGCTCCACACATTCCCATATCAGAAATAAACATTGTATTATTATATATTTGTTCATCAGCAGTTTGAGTATGAGTATGAGTTCCTAAGATAGCATCTACTTTACCTGAAAAATCATAAAAGAAAGCTTTCTTTTCACTTGTTGCATCACCATGGAAATCAACAAATATATAATCAGCTTTTATTTCATTTAATAATCTATCCATTGTTTTAAATGGACAATCTAGAGGTGTATATGTATAAACCCTACCTAATAAATTTACTAAAGCGATAGTCTTATCATTATATTTAACATAAAGGATTTCTTTACCATATTCGGTATTTAAGTTTGCAGGTCTAACTATAGTAGCATCATTAATATAATTTTTAATTTCTGATTTAGAAAATGTATGGTTCCCCATTGAAATTCCAGAAATACCTAATGCTTTTAATTCTTTATAATGTTTTTCAGTTAATCCTTTTCCTTGACTAGCATTTTCTGCGTTAGCAAAAACCATATTAATTTTATATTCTCTTTTAATTGAATCTAGATTTTGTTTTAAAACCTCAATGGTTTTTTCACCAACAATATCTCCTAAATATAGTATTCTCATAAATCCTCCTTTAATTTTGAAAAAAGGGTGAATCATCACCCTTTTCTCTTTTATTTTGCAACATCTACTGAACGAACTTCGCGAATTACAGTTACTTTAATTGTACCAGGGTAGGATAATTTATTTTCAATTTCCTCCTTGATTTGTCTAGCAATTGTAATAGTAGATAAATCATCAACCTCTTCAGGATTAACAATTACTCTGACCTCGCGTCCTGCCTGAATAGCAAAGGATGATTGAACACCCTTAATACTATTAGAAATAGCTTCAAGATTTTCAAGTCTCTTAGTATAGTTTTCTAATGAATCGCTACGTGCACCTGGTCTTGCGGATGAAAGTGCATCTGCAGCAGCTACTAATACAGCGATAATAGATTTTGGTGCAACATCTTCATGGTGAGATGCAATCGCATCAATAACTTCTTTTGGTTCATGATATTTAGTAGCAAGCTCAACACCTATTTCAACGTGGCTTCCTTCAATTTCATGATCAACTGATTTACCAATATCGTGTAATAAGCCAGCACGTCTAGCTAATACTTCATTTTCTCCAATTTCAGTAGCAAGTTTACCTGCAATCATTGCAGTTTCAATTGAATGCTTTAACACATTTTGTCCATAGCTTGTACGGAAATGAAGTCTACCGATTAATCTTACTAAATCTGGATGAATCTTACCAATACCTGTTTTAAATACAGCATCTTCACCCATTTCTCTGATAACCATTTCTACATCGCCGCGACATCTTTCAACAACTTCTTCAATTCTAGCAGGATGGATTCTACCATCAGATACTAAAATATCTAAAGAACGTTTTGCGATTTCACGACGGACAGGGTCAAATCCAGATAATACTACAGCCTCTGGAGTATCATCGATAATTAAATCAACTCCAGTTAAAGACTCAATGGCACGGATATTTCTACCCTCACGACCAATAATTCTACCTTTAATCTCTTCAGATGGAAGTGATACAGTAGTAACAGTAACCTCACCGGCAGTTTCACCAGCATATTTTTGAATTGCTAGAGCTAAAATGTTTTTAGCTTTAGATTTAACCTCAAGTCTAGCACGCTCTTCTTCTTCTTTAATATAAGAAGCAATTTCGATTTTCATAGATTCTCTAACAGTATCCATAATAATCTTTCTAGCGTCTTCACGGTTAAGTCCAGCAATTTCTATTAGCTTCTGTTCTTGAGCCTTTAGCAATGCCTCTACCTTATTATTTTGTTGTTCTAATTCTGCTTTCTTTTCATCAATTTTATTCTCTTTAGTATTTAACATTTCTTCACGTCTATCTAAATTACTAGATCTACGGTCTAAAGTGTCTTCACGTTGATTTAGTTTATTTTCAAGTTCAACAACAACAGATTTTCTTTCTTTTATATCTTGTTCTGCTTCAGACTTTAATTCACTAATTTCACGTTTTGCTTCAAGAATATTATCTTTCTTAATTTTATCTGCTTCAGCATAAGCATCAGCAATAATCTTTTCAGCTTCTTGATTTGCTTTAGAAAGTGATTTCTCATGAGTCTTAACTCTAATGAAATATCCTAAAGCGAAACCTGCAGCTAACCCCAAAACAACAAGGATGAGCAAAATAATTTCTAATGTAGTCATTATTTGCCTCCCTATTTTACTCAAGTTTATTCTTAAACTCTAAATCTATTATACCGATTTTGAAAGCGTTAGTCAATCAAAAAACCCATACAATTTAGCCAAATAGTTTCAATTTTAAAATATATCATTTTATTTTTAAAATAATTTGATATAATTGAAAAAGAGGTGTTTTATTATGGCTTATAAACCAAAAAAAGTAAATAAACAAAAAAAGGAAAAGAAAGAAAAAGATCCTAATAAATTTCATTTAGGATGGAACACAGGAACATATTTAATAATTCTTGGCGGAATAGCATTACTAGTATTAATTATTATGGGTATTTGTAGTATTGTATCATACGTTGGTGCGTATAATACTAATACAATAAAACCATATAGCGATAAAGAAGATACTAAATATGAAGGCATAACTTATTATGAAGCTAAAGACTTCAACAATATAGATATTGATTTTTATTGTGTATCATTTGATTCTCATGATGCTAAATTAGCTAAATTTAATTTAACATTTGTAATCAATGAAAATACTGGTACTTCATTTAAAAATATTAATTCTGATTTAGCAGAAAATCCTTCTGGTAATTATGTATTATATACTCAAATATTACTTACTTCTAATTTATTAGATTACAATCAAGAATCAGGATTTACTGGTTATTATAAATCTTATATTACAGAAGAAACTAAACAAACTAAATCATTAAATGTTCAATTATCTGATTTAGTATTCCCAGCTACAGTTAATACATGGCCAGTACCATTAAGTGTAAGTTGGCCTGATGCATATTTATTTGTTAGCTACTGGCCAACAAGTAAAACTTCTCCAGAGAAATTTGTAATTCATTACACTCCTGAAGAATTTATTGTTACACAAAAAACTGAAGATAGAAATATCACTTCTCCGGTACATTAAAAAAAGGGTTCGAAACCCTTTTTTTTATGCCTTTTCGTATTTTAAGTTTTCAGAAATTAAATGAACATTTAAATCTTTATCAGCTAATTCTTCTTTAGATAGACCAATACCACTTAGTAATACTGCAGCAGCATATACTGTAGGTGCTTGATTAAAATCTACATAAACAGTTAATCTTGCTGCATAATCAACTACAACTTCTTCTTTACTATCAGCATCAAAGAAATTAAAACCAAAGAAACCATTCATTTGATTAGAGAAAGCTTGAGGATTAAACATTAATGTAATGTCTTTTTCTTTTGCAAATGCTAAGAATACATCTTTATAAACCTTAATAAATTCATATAGATTATCTACTTTTTCATTATAAGGTAAGAAATAGAATGCCACATCATCATTTTCTTTTAATATATATGGCTCATTATTCTTTTTTCTTTCTTCAATTTCTTTTTTAATATTTTCTATTTGTTCAACTCTATTAGTGAAATATTCTTTATTAGCTTCATAATCACTAATAAGATTATCTAAATGATAAGTAAATGTAGAACCAAATACTTTAAAATCATTTTGCTCTAATAATGACTTAAACTCATCATAATATTCTTTATCAATAGTCACTTGCATAACTACCTTAGGTGAAGATGATAGAGGTGGAACCTCCATATATTCTTTTTTATGATTAATTACAGATACATATGTTCTTCTTAATCCCTTACGATTAAATAATTTTAAATTCCTTTCAAAAATAGGAATATCAATTTCAATTTGTTTTGTTGCCATAAAAAACCTCTTTCTAAAACTATCTATTATTATATATTTATTTGTTAATTACTACAAGATTAAAACTCATAATCAAGTCCTATATCTTTTAATATTATTTGTGATGCAAATTTACCAATTACAACTGCCACACAACTTCCACCTGGTAACATTAACCATTGATTTGCTAAAACCAAATTATTAATACCTTCTACTCTTTGACTTCTTAATATTTGATTTGTTCCAGGAGCTAATACATATGGCATAAATGTTCCTTTATAAGAATTATTATATCTTTCATATGTAAGTGGTGTTAAGACATCTATTAATTCAAAATCAAATCCAAATTCTTCTTTTAATTTTTCATTAAAGAATTCACCTATTATCTTTTTGAATTCTTTATA
>JAILGR010000019.1 GCA_024696565.1 Acholeplasmatales bacterium
TGATACATATGATGTACCAGTACCTGTAGAAAAAGGAGATTATACTGTTACTTTTATTTTAAATAATGGTTATGTCTACCAAAGTGTTACAACATCAGAAAATAAGGTATTAAGACCTGAAAATCCTAAAAAGGAATATGCTTCTTTTATTGGATGGGCCACTAATTTAGATTATCAAGAATTATTCAATTTTAATAGTAAGATTACCTCTAATGTCGTTTTATATGCTAAATATTCTTATGATTATGTATCCTTATTCAATAAGGCTTCTTCTGATGTAGTTATATCTAATGTTAGAGTTGAGCTTTGGAAAGAAGGATCTAATGAAACTAAGCCTAAAGCATTAGGTAGTGGGGTAATTGTTCATGAATCTAATAATTATTATTATTGCTTAACAAATAATCATGTTGTATATGATAGTGATAATAATACTTTTATTAAAATTGTTGATGCTTATAATAATGAATATGAAGGAATGGTTTTATGTAAAGATGCAACATATGATTTAGCATTAATTCGTATTCATAAACATCAAGCATTAAGGGTTTCTAAAATAGCAGAATATCAAGTTTATAAAAATGAATTAGTATTCGCAATTGGTGAACCTTATGGCTTATCTAATACTGTAACAACAGGCTATCTTTTAGGTAAAAGAACTAACATACCTAGTGAATCAACTATCGATCAATCAAATATTACTTTTGATATTTATTATTCTAGTGCGCCTATCAACTCTGGTTCATCAGGTGGTGGCTTATATGATTCTTGCCTAAACTTAATTGGTATTAATTTTGCTAGCTGTGTTAATGAGGATAATGAATTTGTATCAAGTGAAACTATACCTTCTCCTGAGGTATTAGAATTCTTAAAAAAATATACCAATTTTTTCTAAAATAGAACCTTTTAAAGGTTCTTTTTTTTCGATTAAAAAAATCCCTATTTCTAGGGATTTTAATAATTATTATTCTTGAACTTCAGTTTCTTCTTTAGTTTCAACTTCTTCTTTAGCTTCTGGTTCTTCTTTTTTAGTTTCACTATTTCCTTTAGCAGGAATCATAGTTAATACAAAGTATGCAATAATAGTCATCATTGTAAACATTGCGAAAATATCACAAGCTAAACCAAGACCGCCATTATTTGATAAACATACTGTAGCTAAAACAAAGGCAACACCAGCACAAACTAATGCAATAATAGTCTTTGTCTTATTATCAGATTGTAACATAGAAAGAACGAATGCAACAACCACTCCAACACCAAAGATTAATACAATCCAGCAATAAGCTGTTTCATAACCATGTGCAAAAATAATGATAACTAATTGAAGTAATACTTGAATTAATCCATAAACTGCAGCAGGGAATAATTGTAATTTGCATTCTTTATTAGGGTTTACAACTGGCATAATGCATGGAATAGCAATTAAAGCAAAGGCAACAGCACCAGCTAATGAAATAGTTGCAATTAATGTAATTGCAATATTTACTACAACTTCATTATTAGTATTTAAACCAGTTAAATTAATAATAGATGAAATTAAATTAAATACTGCTAATAAAGCACATAAGCAACCAATTCCTAAAGTAACGAATTTTAATACTTTTGAATTCATTTTTCTTTTTTCCTCCAATTTTTTTCTTAAAGTATACACCATAAATAATCTTTTTTTTAATAAAAACGTATTCATTACCTATTTTATATACTATTAGCTCTTGATCTTAATGTATTTAAATTAGCTACTTCATTAAATAAATAACCATCTTTATATGTCATAAAATCAAATGGAGCAAATCCTAGTGCCATAGATACACACTTTCTTAATACATTAGCACCCTTAGCTAGAGTTGTTTGACCTGTATCAGATGAGGCTTGCTTTAATACTTCTTCATAAACATCAAGTTCGATATCAGTAATCATTTTATCTTTATTGTTCAGATTTTCAATATCAATCTTAGATAGATTAATACCGCCGCCAAATAAGGCAAATGGAGTACAAAGATAATTCTTTTCTCCATCTTGATAATATAAATTACTTTCCTTAGCTTTTCTATCAATAATCGTCTTTACTGGGAAGAAATCATCAATAGTTAAGGATACACTGCTATCTCCTAGAAAATCTTGAATAATCTGATTTAGATTTGTAGTGTCAATTAAACAATTTAAATTAACCTGATCTAATGTCTTATAGTCATAGAATACTGTATCTCCTTCTAAATGTAGGATAGATGGGTAATTTGTACCTGCTACATTATCAGGAATAACAATACCTTGGTTTTCTAGAGTTTGTAATACACTTTTAACTGGTGAACCATCAAACATGTATGGTCCATTGAATATTGTATCAATACCAATAGAGAATAAACCTGATTGATAGAACATACAATCTTTGAATGTTATTTCATTTTTGTATATTGGAATTCCATCTACCTTAACTAAGGATACATCACTTAATGCCTTATTTAAAATCTGTGCTAAAACTAGGCGATCCGCATCAGATAATGATTTATCTGCTTCATTTACGGTAACGTAAGATGTTTTTAGTAATGCCGCAGAGATACGATTTAAATTCCAGTTATCTTTATTTTGATCAATAAAGAATTCTTCAAAGCTATAATCGTAGGCTATGCCCTTATATGTAAATTGTACACGTTTAGATGTATCAATCTTTTCATATTCATTAGAACCTATTTTAGCTATGAATTCTCTTCCCTTTTCTAGTAATGTATTTTGAATAATTGTATTCTTATTTGAATAGCTTCTTAATACAGTTTTACCACTAGATAGATGAGAATTTAAAATTTTTACATTATCGCCATTAATTTCTACT
>JAILGR010000120.1 GCA_024696565.1 Acholeplasmatales bacterium
AACATCGATGACTCCACATGTGAATATACCACGCATTGCGCCACCTTCCATTATTAATCCTTTTTTCATAATTAACTCCTAATTTTACTATAAGCATGAATATTATACTTTATTTCATAAGCATTAACAATTATTTATATAGATATGATATATCCCGAGTTTGCCAGTTAATATAAAAAGAAATCCAGTAACTAATCGCATAGCTGCTTGAAGTGGTACCTGTTTGGTAGACAATAAAAAAAACACTTCTAAGATAATTTCATAAGAAATAAAATATGGTTACTAACAATAATAAGTTGGTAACCAAAAAGTAGTAGTTTGTCAACGGTCTGATGGGAATTCAAATGAATTCCCTTATTTATTGTTTTAGATTAAAAAAAAGAGTATAATGTTTATGGTTTAAGAAAAGAGGTAATTTAAATGTTAAAAATTGATATTATTTCTGGTTTCCTTGGGGCAGGGAAAACCACTTTTATTAAAAGATTATTAAATACAAATTTAAAGAATGAAAAAATTGTTTTAATTGAAAATGAATATGGCGAGGTATCTGTAGATACAGATCTATTAAAAGATTCTAAAATTGAAATTAGAGAATTATCTCAAGGTTGTATTTGTTGTTCATTAGTTGGCGATTTTTCTAAATCATTAAAAACAATTGTTGATACATATAATCCAGATAGAATTTTAATTGAACCATCTGGTGTAGGTAAATTATCTGATATTATTAATGCTGTAGCTTCTACAGGTTTACAAGAGAATGTTAATTCATTAGTATGCTTAGTAGATGCTAAAAAAGCTAAGATGTATGAAAAGAACTTTGGTGAATTCTTTGTAGATCAAATTGAGGTTGCTCATACAATTGTATTATCTAGAACTGATATTGCTAAAGAAGATGTTATTCATACTGCAGTAGAAATTGTGCGTCATCATAATCCAAATGCAGTTATTGTTACAACTCCAATTGAAAAATTATCTGATGAAGATTTAGTATTAGCTTATGAAGGTGTACATGAAGATTTATTTGAAGGAATTGATTTAGAACATTTACATGAAGATGGTGAATGCGATGATCCTAATTGTTGTTGTCATCACCATCATCACCATGCTGAAGATGAAGAGTGTGAATGTCACCACCACAATGACCATGATGAAGATGAAGAGTGTGATTGTCACCACCACCATGACCATGATGAAGATGAAGAGTGTGAATGTCATCACCACCATGACCATGATGAAGATGAAGAATGTGAATGTCACCACCATCATGACCATGATGAAGATGAAGAATGTGAGTGTCATCACCATGATCATGAACATCACCATCATCACCATGCTGATGAAGTATTTACATCAGTTGGTATGGAGGTTGTAAAGAAGTATGATATTAATATGTTAAAGACATTACTTGATAGAATGGCAAATGGAGAATTTGGTTTAATTGTTCGTTCTAAGGGTATTATTGAAGGAACAGATTCTAAATGGTATGTATTTAACTTAACTCCAGAAGAAGTTACTATTACTGAGTCTAAGGCTATTCCTATGGGAAAGATTGTAGTTATTGGCTCTAAGATTAATGAAGACGAAATTCGTAAATTATTTTAATTAGAGGTGCAACATGAGAAGAAAAGAGGTTCCTGTTTTCTTACTTAATGGTTTTTTAGAGAGTGGAAAGTCCTCTTTAATTAAAGAAATCGTTGAGAATAATGAGAACTATCATAATAATTCTACGGTTATTATTTGTTGTGAACAAGGTGAAGTAGAATATGATGAAGAGTGGTGTAAGAAAAACGAGGTTCATGTTGAATATGTAGAAAATCAAGAGGATTTTACTGTAGAATTCTTTGATAATTTAGATAAGAAATATAAGCCTGTTCGTTTTGTAATAGAATATAATGCTTTCTTTGATTGGAATTTACAAGAATTTCCAGAAAGAATGGTTATTTATCAACAAATAACATTAATTGATTCTAATACTTTCCAAGTAATGTTTAATAATATGAAACAAATATTCCAAACAATGGTTAGAGATTCATCATTAGTTATTTTTAATCGTTGTGAGAATCAGGGTAAGAATTTAGGTCAATATAGAAGATTAATTCGTGGTATGACCCAACAAGCTCAAATAGCTTTTGAACAAGCTGATGGTAGATTATCAGCTATGTTAGATGAAGACCTACCTTATGATTTATCTAAAGATGTTATTGCCTTTGAAGAAGATATTTATCCTACTTGGTATGTTGAAGTATTTGATAATTATGAAAGATATTTTAATAAGACATTTAAGTTTAAAACATTCGTTCGTGATGTCAATGATAAAACATTTGTTGTGGGTCGTCAGGTTATGACTTGTTGTGCAAATGATATTCAATTTTTAGGTTATGAGGTAATAAATGATACAAACGTTAGTGTAAAAGATGGAGATGTCATTTATTTAGAGTGTGAAGTAAAACATGAATATTCAGATTTAGCTGGAGAAGAGGTTGTTATGCTTCATGCTAAAGGAATTACTAAATTACCTAATGAAGAAGAAAAGGTGTTAAATATGAATTAAATACTTCGGGGAAAGTGTTTCCCGGAGTCTTTTTTTCCGAATTATTAGATAGTATAATGTATATGTTAAAAGTGAGTTGATATTAATGAAAGTATTCAAGACAAATAGTCCAGAAGAAACAATTGAATTAGGTAAAAAAATAGGTAGCTTATTAAATGCTTCTGATGTTGTTTTATTAACAGGTGACTTATCAGCTGGTAAAACTACAATAACTAAGGGTATTGGTATTGCTTTAGGAGTAAAAAAAATTATTAATTCGCCTACATTTACAATTGTTAAAAGTTATAAGGGCGAAAAGTGTCCATTATACCATTTAGATTTATATAGATTAGATGGTGTAAATAATGATTTTGATTTAGAAGAATATATGGAAGCTGAAGGCGTATGTGTTATTGAATGGCCTTTTCAGGTAGAAGAGATTTTACCTAAGGAGTATTTAATGATTGAATTAAATAGATTAGATTTTACTAATAGAGAGATTAAAGTTTCTGGTATTGGTAGATATAGTAAGCTTGAGGAGATGTTATAATGTATTCTTTAATTTTAGATTCTTCAACAAAAATTTTATATGTTTGTTTAGTTAAAGATAATAAGGTTTTGTTTGAAAAATATTTAGAAGGTAATAAAGACCATGCTAAAAATATAGTATATTTTGTTGATAATGCCTTAAAGGAAAATGGTATAAGCGCTAAAGAGTTAGATGAAGTTGTATGTGGGTATGGACCTGGTTCTTATACTGGAGTTCGTATGGCAGTTACTGTATGTAAGATGTTAGCTGTATTTATGAATAAACCTTTATATACAATATCTTCATTAAAACTTATGGCATCAGCTAAAAAAGGTGTTGTTAAAACTACAATAGATGCAAGACGAGGTAATGTGTTTGGCTGTGTTATTGATACAGTTAATAATAAATATATTGTAGAAGAAGGCCATTATGAAGCTAAGTCTTTAGATCAAGTTAAATATGATTTTGTTGTAACTGATGATTCTTTTAGTGTTGATCCAATCTATGTTTTAAATAATAAAGAATTAGTTAAAGAACCACATTTATTAATTCCAAATTATTTAAGAGAAACTGAAGCGGAGAGAAACCTAAATGATAAGAGCTTATAAAAAAGAAGATATAGATGAAATAGTAAATTTAGAATTAGATACTCTAGGCACTACTTTAGGTAAGGAAATGTTAATAGATAATTTATCTAACGAATTAAGCTATTTTTATGTATATGAAGAAAATAATCATATATTAGGTTATATTTCTATATCTTTTGATGGTTATCAAGGAGAAATATTAAATTTTTGTGTTAATAAAGATTATCAACATA
>JAILGR010000169.1 GCA_024696565.1 Acholeplasmatales bacterium
TATAAAGAAAATTTATTATGCTATACTGGTACACATGACAATATGCCATTATACCAATATAGCATAATAAATTTTCTTTATAATTAGATGGTAAATGATCGTTATCTAAAGAGCCATCAAAAGCAAATTCCAAAATCTTCATTCCAGGATAATTTGTGTCCTTCATTAATTTTCTAACACCATCATCAATTACACCTAAATCTTCAGCAACAATATTTAAGTCTAACTTATCCTTAAATAATTCTGACTTAGGGCCATCTAACCATTCACCAAATCTTGCTGTATCATTTTCAGCAGGAATTGCATAATAACGATCAAATCCACGGAAATGGTCGATTCTTAAATAATCAACAAACTCAAAGTTAGCAGCAATTCTTTCACCCCACCACTTATAGCCTGTTTCTTTCATATAAGCCCAATTGTAGCATGGATTTCCCCATAATTGACCATCAGCTGAGAAAACATCAGGTGGACAACCAGCAACTAAATGACGAGTCTTATCTGGATTTAAATCAAATAATTCAGGATGTTTCCAAACCTCAACAGAGTCATATGCAACATATATTGGCATATCACCCATAATGGCAATATTAGCTTCTTTTGCATAAGCTTTAAGCTTCTTCCATTCTAAAATGAATTCATATTGAGTCCATACCCAAAATAAGTATTCATCGTTGAATTCCTTAACTACTCTATCTTCTAATTCTTTAGAATAGTTCTTATATTCTTCTGGCCATAAATCCCAAGATTTATAATCACATTTTGCTTTAATAGTCATGAATACTGCAAAATCATGATATTTAGCATCCTTAACAAATTTCTTAAAGTTTCTATTTTCTTTATCAAAATTCAAGAAGGCTTTTTCTAAAACCTTAACTTTATTATTGAATAATGAAGCATAATCCACTCTAAGAGGATCAGAACCAAAATATACATTTTCGTAATCTTCTTTATTTAATAATTTCTTTTGTCTTAAAATATCAAAATCAATTAAATAATAATTTAATGCTGTACTTGATACAGATTGATATGGAGAATCTCCATAATTTGTTGGAACAAGTGGTAATACTTGCCAAATTGAAATATTACTAGATTTTAGGAAATCGACAAATTTAAAAGCTTCTTTGCCTAATGTTCCTACACCATATTTTGAAGGTAATGAAGTAATATGTAATAATACTCCTGCTTTTCTTTTTTGTTCCATTTAGTTTCCTCCCGAATGAATATTATTCATCTTATAGTTTATTCTAATTTTAATAGAGTTACAAGCAGTTTTATAAACACTTACGGAACTTTCAAAACCACTCAAACTTTTCCGAAACATTTTCGTTTTATTTTCGAAACTTGTTGCAATTAAAAATAAATTATAGTAAAATAATTTTGAGGGTGATAACTATGCGTATAAAAGATATTGCGGATGCACTACATCTATCCGTATCTACAGTGTCAAAAGCACTAAACGGTGGATTTGATGTATCCCCAGAAACAAAAGAACAGGTTTTAAAATATGCAAAGGAGAATGGCTATAAGTCTAGAGACGAAAGATTAAAAGTTAAATCTATTCGTAGACTATGTGTCTTATTTGATAATGCAGTAGATTCAAAATCAAACATTTTTATTCCATTGTCATTAGCTTTTTCAGAAGCTGCAAGACAAAACAATTTTGAAACTATTACAAGACCAATTACTGATGTTGTTCCATCATATGAAAAATTTATGTTAAATAATAACTATGATGGTGCGTTTATTGTAGGTCTAAATTATACTTCTCCTTTTTTCAAGGAATTAGAAACAACAAAAATTCCTACAGTTTTATATGACAATATTTTAAATGGTGAAAAGGTATCTACTATTACAAATGATAATATTAATACTATTCAAAGATTAGTTACCTTATTAGCTAAATCAGGACATAAAAGAATTGGTTTTATCCATGCTGATAAAAACTCATTTGTTGCAAATGAAAGATATGCAGGCTATATCATTGGTTTAATGATGAATAATATTGAATATAACCCAGAATATGTATATTATGGAGCATTTAGTGAAGCTTCAGGTTTTGATGCATCTGAATACTTCGCTCAAAAGGATGTTACTGCGGTTGTATGTTCATCAGATATTATTGCTGTTGGCTTTATTAATGGTATTGAAAGATTCCATATGTCTGTTCCAAAGGATATTTCTATTACAGGTTACGATGATCTAGAAATCTCTAAATACATTAAACCACCACTAACTACTATTCGTCAGGATTTAGAATTAATTGGTGAAAGAGCTTATTATCTTCTTACATCTTTAATGATGAATAGAGCTAGTCAAAGAATTGTTGTTGATGGCGATATTATTGTTCGTTCATCTGTTTCAGTTCCAAGAAAAGAAAATGAATAAGATTTAAAAGGGGTCCATCAGAACCCCTTTTTTTACATTCCAAAAACTATTAATCCTGTGTTAGTTGCTATATAAAAGAATAACCATACTAGAAAAAATTCAAAACAAATACCTAGAAAAATAGAACCAGTAATAATCATTCCTTTACCATTTTCTCTATTTGCTTTTCTTTTTAAAATTCCTAATATTAATAAAATAACACCAACTATTCCTAATACTATACATGTAGCAAAAGGTAAATAATTAAAAAACATACATCATCCTCCAAATTATCTTCTATCATTATAAATATTAGCCATTTATTTGTCAAATTATAACTTAAAACTGGGGCCATAGATATTTCTATAGCCCCATTTTTAATGTTTTAACAAAATTATTTAGTTTC
>JAILGR010000204.1 GCA_024696565.1 Acholeplasmatales bacterium
CCTACCCATTTACCTAAATTATAATCATTTTTTCTTTTATTTTTATATAGCATTAAATAAGAATCTTCTTTTTCTATATAACATAAAACTGTTTCTATCATAAGATACACCCTATCTAATTATACACAAAAGAGATGTCAAGCGACATCTCTTTTTAAATTAATTATTCTTTGTTTTCATATTGTAGCTTATAAAGCTTATAATAATGACCATGTTTTGCTAATAACTCTTGGTGATTACCACGCTCTATAATCTCACCTTTTTGTAAAACCATAATTTGATCCGAATGCTGTATTGTAGATAGTCTATGTGCTACTACAAGCATTGTACCGATATTTTTAATTTTCTCTAGTGATTCTTGAATTAATACTTCTGTTTCAGTATCTATATTAGCTGTAGCTTCATCTAATATTAATATTTGAGGATTAGCTAATACAGTTCTTGCGAAAGATAATAATTGGCGTTGTCCTTGTGAGAAATTCTCTCCACTTTCTAATACTTGATATTCTAATTTTTCTGGAAGCTTTTCAATAAATGAATCAGCATTTACATATTTACAAACTTCCATAACTTCTTCATTACTATATGCATCATCATGTAATGTAATGTTTTCTTTAATAGTACCACTAAATAAGAATACATCTTGTAACATTTGGCCTATAGCTTTTCTTAATGATTTAATTTTAATTTTAGTAATATCAATATCATCAATTAAGATTTGACCCTTTTGAATTTCAAAGTTTCTAACAATTAAACCTAAAATAGTAGTTTTACCTGCACCTGTTGCCCCAACAAAGGCTACAGTTTGTTTTGGCTCAATTACAAAGGATACATCCTTTAAAATCCAATCATCGCCAACATAGGCAAACCAAACATTTCTAAATTCAATCTTACCATTAAAATGATCTATATCTATTGCATCAGGTAAATCCTTAACCTCTGGTAATACATCCATTAAATTAAATAATCTTTCAGAAGCAGTTAATGCCTTTTGTAAATTATTTAATTGATCAGCTAATTGCTGAACTGGATTAAAGAATTTAGATAGATACATATAGAAAGCAACTACAGCACCACCTGCTAAACCAAATTGGAATCCAAAATAGAAGCATATAGCTACACTTGTCATATAAACTAAAGTAATAAATGGTCTATAAATACCAAAACAAACAGTTACACCAAATCTAGCTTTAAATAAATCTTTATTCTTCTTATTGAATTCTTCTTCTTTATATTCTTGTTGATTAAATATTTGAGTAATCTTCATACCAGATAAATTCTCATTTAAATAAGTATTCATATCAGAAATATGAGCTCTTTCATTTCTAAATATCTTATGAACGACTCTTGAGAATATAAATGAAGAAATTGCAACAATAGTAACAGGACCTAACATAATAAGTGATAATTGCCAAGATATTTGATACATATAAATATATACAGCTACTACATATACAGCATTCTTAACAATATTAACTAATACATTAGTAAATAAATCTGACATTGACTGTGTATAGTTTGCAACTCTTGTAACTAATGAACCAACAGGCATTTCATTAAATTGATTTTGACTCATATTTTGAATATGTTCAAAAATATCAATTCTTAGCTTATAAATAATTCTTTGACCAGCTCTTTGTAATAGCATAGATTCAAAATAAATAAATACCATACTAGCAAAAGAAATAGAAATATATAAAATAGACCAATTTAAAATCATTGAATATTCAAATGAATCTTTTAATAATTCATCAGTAATATCCATTACTAAACGAGGTAAATATAGGTCTAATCCAACATTAGCACCAATTAATAATAATGCTAATACAAATGACAACCATTCTGGTTTAACATAATGCATTGTCTTTTTTACTAAAACTCTAAATGGGATTTTATGATCTCCCTTTAACTTATTTAATTCTTCTTGCATTAGATATTACCTCCTTCCACTTCTTTTTCAAGTTCTTGAAGGTATACCATCTTTTGATATGTTGGTGATATCTCTAATAAATTATTAGGGGTATCAAATGCCTCAACATAACCATCATTTAATACCAATATACGATCTAAATGACTAACAGTAGAAACACGGCTCGCTATAACAATAGTAGTTTTTCCAGCTCTTTTTTCTCTAATATTATTTAAGATATTTTCTTCTGTTTTAACATCAACTGCTGAAACTGAATCATCCATTATCATAATAGGAGCATCCTTTAAGTATGCTCTAGCAATAGAAATACGTTGCTTTTGACCACCTGATAATGTAACTCCTCTTTCTCCTGATACAGTTTCATATCCTTCTTTAAAAGATATGATATTTTCATCAACATCAGCAAATCTTGCTGCTTCTTGAATTCTATCCATACCAATTTTTCTATTGGAAAAAGCAATATTATTAGCTATTTTATCACTAAATAAGAAATTATCTTGGGGAACATATGAAATAGCATTTCTTAAAGATGTTAAATCACATTCCATTAAATCATGTCCATCAATAAAGATAGTTCCTTTTTCAACATTATATAATCTAAGTAATGAATTAACTAAAGTAGTTTTCCCACAACCAATCTTACCAACAATACCAATCATTTCACCAGGATTAATTTCAAATGTAACATCCTTTAATGATTGATTTTCTTTATTTGTATCAGGATAATGGAAAGATAAATGATTAAATGTAATCTTACCTTTTACATCATCAAGTACATAAGCATTAGCTGGATTAGTAATATCTTCATCTTCATCTAAAAATTTAGCTACTCTTTTTAAAGAAGCTTTAGCTCTACTTCTCATTGCTACAATTTGGCCCATAGCAATCATTGGCCAAATTAATGAATCAAAGTAGCCAGTAAACTTAACTAATTTAGATGCAGTAAGTTCTATTTCATGATTAAACATAACCATAGGAGTACCTGTAGATACACAATAAACTGCATAACCACCAACTCCAAGTAACAAAGCCATAATAGATGCAATAATTAATTCAATTAATACATCAAAAATAATAGATACTCTAGCAAATTGAACATTTTTATCTTTATTATTCTTTGCAATTTTAACAAAAGTTTTTAATTGAGCATTTTCCTTAACAAAGGCTTTAATAACTCTTATACCAGTAAATGTTTCTTGAGTATAATCATATAATCTATCATAATTCTCTTGACGTTGTGTCCAAAGCTTAGACATAAACTTTTCAATTAAGAATCCCCATAACATGATTAATAGCATTGGAATAAAGGCAACAATTGCTAAAACCCAATCTAACATTAACATTCTATAAATAACTAATGCTCCTAAAAAGAAAGCATCAACAATAGTAACAGTACCAAAACCACAGTATTCTTCAATAGTCTCAAGGTCAGTAGTAAACCAAGACATGATTGAACCAACCTTATTCTCATGATAATACTTTTGGCTTAATCTT
>JAILGR010000249.1 GCA_024696565.1 Acholeplasmatales bacterium
TAATTTTTTTCATATCAAGACATTTTAACATGTCTTTTTTAGTAATTTCCATAAAATCACCTTATAATAGTTTTTCTATTTCTTTTTCGTTAAATAATAATACACCATTTTCTTTTAATAGCTTTGCTGTTACACCTAAACCATTAATTTTAGTACCAGTAAATGTGCCATCATAAATATAATTAGTGCCACAAGATGGTGAGCCTTCCTTTAATAAGGCTTTTTTTATTCTATATTTTTTTACTAATTCTAAAGCCTTCTGGGCACCTAGATTAAATTCATTTGTGACATCAACACCCATATTTGATATAACTATATTACCACTAATTTCAGATGGATTTCTAGGAATAGATAAGCCACCATCAACTTCTGGACAACAAATAATTAATTCATATTTTTCCTTAAGTTTTTCAACTAAAGGTGTGTAATTATTTAAACCATTATATTTAGTATTGTTACCAATCAAGCATCCAGATATTAATAAATATTCCATTATTTAAAGAAATCCTTCAATTGGATTGTTTGTTTTCTATCTGGACCAATAGAGAAGATAACTATTTCAGTTTTAGTTAATTCTTCTATCTTCTTTATATATGCTTTAGCATTTTCTGGTAACTCATCAAATGATGTAACATTTGTAATGTCTTCCATCCATCCATCCATTTCTAGATAAACTGGCTTACATCTTTCATATTCAGCTAAAGTAGCTGGAATTGTATTAATAAGTTTTCCATCTAATTCATATGCATAACATATCTTAATCTTTTCAAGACCTGTTAATACATCAAATAACATAAGTGATAAATAATTAATACCAGAGATTCTTCTTGCATAATTTAGGGCTACACAGTCTAACCAACCAACTCTTCTTGGACGTTTTGTAACTGTACCATACTCATGGCCTCTTTCACGGATGTATGTTGCAACATCGCCATTAATTTCAGTTGGGAATGGACCCTCACCTACTCTAGTATTATAAGCTTTACAAATACCTAAAATATTATCAATATATCTTGGGGCAATACCTGTATTAACAGGAACTGATACTCCAGTAGGACTTGAAGATGTTACATATGGATATGTACCATGATCAACACAAAGCATTACACCTTGGGCTCCCTCAAATAATACTTTAGAACCTTTTTCTATTTCTTCTTCTAATAATAATGATGTATCACAAACAAATGGTTTAATCTTTTTACCATATTCAACATATTCATCATAAATAGGATCAAATTGTAAAGGCTCTAAGCCTAACATTTGAAGCTCCATATTCTTTAATGTTAATGTTTGATGCAAAGCTTCTTTAAATATTTCAGGCTGAATTAAATCAGCAATTCTAATACCAATTCTATTAATCTTATCAGCGTAGCATGGACCAATACCCTTTTTAGTAGTACCAATCTTCTTATCACCTTTAAATGCTTCATAAGCCCCATCAAGTTCTCTATGATATGGTAATACTACATGAGCTCTATTAGAAACAAATAATTGATAATTTGTAATTCCTCTAGCCTCAAGGCCTGCCAATTCTTCTAGCATTTGTTTAGGATCAATTACCATTCCGTTAGCCATTACATTTTTAATCTTTGGATTGAAAATGCCAGATGGAATACTTCTTAACGCAAACTTTTCACCATCTATCATAATGGTATGGCCTGCATTATTACCACCTTGACTTCTAACTACTACATCGGCCTTTTGTGCCATATAATCGGTAATCTTACCCTTACCTTCGTCTCCCCATTGGGAACCAACTACTACTAATGTACTCATAATAATCTCCAGTCTTAAAGTTTTAACCATATAGAATTATACAAAAAAACAGCCCCTATGTAAATTATTAGTTACCCATTAAAACGATTTTATTATCTTTTATTCTCTTTTTATACCATCTTTAAAATCAAAAAAGTCTCAAAGATAACCTTGAGACTAGTTTTCGATTTAATTTTTTTTATCAGTAAAATTTTGATATGCAATATTTAACATCCCTACTAAAGATGGTGAAACCGATAAATTATTGATTCCGATATTATAAAATTCTTTAGCTAATTCAGGAATAGATGCAAGCTCACCACATACTGATAATTTAATCTTGTTTTCTTTACAATAATTGCTTACAACAGAAAGCTTTTTAATTAAATCATCTTGAAAATTATCAATATAATCAAATGAAGTTTCTCTATCTAGGTTATATAAAGATTTAACTAAATCATTAGTACCTATAGATATAAAATCAGGCTTTTTAAAATCAGTAATTGTCTCTAATGCTTCTTTAGTTTCTAACATCATTCCAATAGGAGGAACCTTATAAGCAAATCTTGATGCTAAATTTTTTACCCAATCCCTTAAATATAAAAATTCATCATTGGAAAAAATCATTGGAAACATTATCCTAATATCTTTTTTAGTATCAGTATATATTTTTAATATTGCCATTACTTGATTTTCAAAAATATAGGGATTTTGTTTATAATTTAAAATACTTTGATCATTACTTGATACATAAGCAATCTTTTTATCACCACTAACATCAAATGTTCGAAAAACAATAGTTTTACCTTCTTTTAATTCTTCTACAGCCTCTTTATAAATTCTATACTGTTCAATTGCTGTAAATGGACGATTTGAATTCATAAAGATCATCTCAGTACGGAATAATCCAACACCATCAAATCCATACTCCATTGCCTTTTTTACATCTAAACTAGAAGCACAATTAGCTAAGAATTTACCTTCATGAGGTATGGCTTTTTTAGCCTTTGGTTCTTTTTTAAAACGAGATTTTGATATTGCTGGAGGATTTGTAATAATTACACCTTTTCTAGTATCAAATAATACTTCTTGTCCTTCTTCAAATTCTACATCTGAAATAATATATGGGATATCATAGTTTCTAGCTAAAATAGCCGTATGTGAAGTATATCCTCCCACTTTAGAAATAATACCTAAGATATTATCTTTATTATTAATTAAATAAGAAGGATATGGCTTTTCAGTATATAAAATATAATTCCCTGAAACTTCATTTAAAGAAGAATCTTGTAAGTTCATAATAATTCTTCTTGCAGCATCTTCAATATCATTAGTTCTTTCTTTCAAATATAGAGAATCACTTTTAGCTAAGCCTTGAGCAAATTCCTTCATTACAACATTAACTGCCTTAGCTATTGAAATACCTTCATCTAACAATAAAGAAACTCTTTTTTTAAGTTCAGGATCTAATATCATATATTCTTGAACCATTAAATAATCTTGTAGTTCTGGAGATTTTTTCATCATTTTTCTAATCTCTTCTACTGATTTTTTAATAGCAATATCTAGTTTTTCAAAATCATTTGAATCTTGAATATTAGAATTATTATCAATCTTATGAATAACGCCAAGACAAACACCAGATGATAATATCTTTAAGATTGGATATTTCATATTATTACTTCCTTATAACAATAACAGGGACTTCCATTTCTTCTTTTGTTATACCAGCATGATGGCTCTTAAACAAAATACTATTTTCACCCTTATAATTAAAATAATATTTATTTATTCCAAAAGCAACATAATCGCCTAAAAAATCTTTAATTCTTTCATGAATCTTACCAAAAGGGTCACCAAAGTATCCTTCTTTAATTGCGTCAGAAGTCTTCATCAATTTATAAATATTTTTAAACAATTTGTTAAAAGTATTCACAAATTCTAATTCTACATTATCTTTTAATCTAAATACTATACATCTAGAATCATTTGATGGTTTGCCTCTTAAATATTTATTTATACAATTATATGAATAAAATTCTAATGGTTCTACATAAGTATGCCCATGATCGGCAGATATTATAAGTAATGTATCACTAGGTAATTTAGATGCATATTACAGGTCCATATTCAAAAGAAGCTAAAGAAGCTTTAGTTGATATTAATAAAAAGGTAGAAGAATATGCA
>JAILGR010000250.1 GCA_024696565.1 Acholeplasmatales bacterium
CCCTTGTAAGCTTCGTATTGTTCAGTAGTTAATGTACCAGTTGCTACTGAATAATATACCTTTTCCTTCTCACATTGCTTAATTTGTGCTTCTCTATCGAAGCTTGAGAATGAGATAACTGCTTTACAGTTAGATGCTACCATTGATTCAATAGCACTCTTCTCTTCTGCTGCATTTGCTAATTCGTCTGAATAAACAAATTCAACATCATATTGACCTGCAATGTACTCTTGGTAATAATTCATAAAACCTAAAGCTTCTGCAGTTGACTTGTCAGATACTAAAACACCAATTTTAGTAGCTTGCTTGTTACAAGATGTAACCATAAATGCAGAACCCATTGCTAATGCGCAACAAGTAAATGTTGCAATTCCTTTTAAAACCTTCTTCATTTTCCTTTTTCCTCCACTTTTTTTATAATCACAGCTTTGCTGAAATTACCTTGCTAACATTTTTGATCTGTAATTTAATGATGTAATTACTACAACTACTACGAATATAATCGCTTTAATAACTTGTCCAAAGCCAGATCCTAACTGAAGACATAACATAATTTGATCAAGTACTGATATAGAGAATGCACCGATGATGCCTGCAGAAATCTTACTCTTAGCACCACCAGAAACTGGCATACCACCAAATACAATTGCTAAAATAACATTCATACCAATATTTGATGCTGTTGTACGGGTAATTGTAGGAGCGTATGTAATAGTAAGTATTGCCCCTAGACCTACACCTACACCACATAATACAAAGGCTACAATTGCCATCTTTTTCATAGAAATACCTGTAAGCTTTGCGCAAAGAGGATTTCCACCTAAGAATTTTTGCTTTCTACCAAGCTTTGTATATTTATAAACAAATACGGCAAAAGCAATATATAAACCTAAAACTAATATCTTAAACCAAATTGAATCAAATGCTTGAACTGCCTCTGCAGGTACTGAAATACTATCACCTGTATTATTCCATCTAATTAATAGTAAGCTAAATGCTGTTAATATAGACATCATCGCTACTGTTGTAATAAATACTGGTAAATTTAAGAATGATGCTAATACTGAACTTAATAACTCAACCCCTACAGCAACTAATATACAAACTAAGAACATGAACCATACACTACCAGTTTGTCTATAGGCTATAGCACCTATCATTGCTGATACTAATGTTGCTGCACCTAAGCTAATATCGAATGACCCTAGTGTATAAATGAATATTGCCCCTGTAGCTACTACTGCACAAACAACACTTGTATTAAAAATATTTACGAAGCCCTTATCAAATCTTACACCTGATATGGCTCCTACAATGATATAGGCAAGTATCAAAACTATAAGTCCGATTAGAGGAACTAAATTCATTATGATTCTTTTAATCTTAACTTTTTTAATATCCTTTTCCTTATCTGGGCCTACATTTGTTGGTTTCTTTTCTTCTTCAACAGGAGTTTTATCTAAAACTGTATTTTCCATAAGTACCTCCTAAATCATAAAGTCGATAACCTTACTATCTGTAAGATCCATACTTCTTTCAAATTCTTTAGTAATGGCACCATCTTTCATAATTAATAATCTATCTGACATACCGATTAACTCAGCCATCTCTTCAGATATTAATACGATTGATTTGCCTTCCTTTTTAAGCTTATACATTAGCTGATACATAAATTGCTTAACACCAATATCAACACCTCTAGTAGGACAATCTAGAATTAAAATCTCACTATCTCTTCCTACCCATTTACCAAAGACAACCTTTTGTTTGTTACCGCCTGATAAATGTGAAACCTCTTGATATTTATCAAAGCATTTAACAGATAAATCACTTACTTGCTTATCGACATATTCATTTTCATTTCTTCTAAGAATTAATAAATTCTTTATAGCAAATTTATCCATACCAGCAATTGAAATATTATCTAGGATTGAAGCATTTAAATTTAATGATTCTGTATCTCTATCCTTAGATACATAACCTATTTCTTCTTTCATTGCTTGATTTTCATCTTTAATCTTCTTACCATGAACTAAGTAAGAACCAGATTCAACCTTTAATGCTCCAAATAATAATTTACCTAATTGATGCATACCACAATGAGATAAACCACCAATACCTAAGATTTCGCCTTTATGTAAAACTAAATCTAAATGATTGATACCATTTGCACAAACATCCTTTAATTCTAAGGCAATCTCACTACTTGATGATGGATCATAATCACTTCTGTAATAATCACCCTTTAATTCTCTACCAACCATGTATTGTTTAATCTTTTCAGCATTAAAGTCTTCCTTTTCAACTGTTGCTATATAATTACCATCTCTTAAAACTGTTAAGGTATCACACTTTTCAAGTAATTCATCTAAATCATGAGAAATGAAGAATACGCTCTTTCCTTCGTTTTTCATCTTTTCCATAATCTTATATAGGATTTCTCTACCGTGCTGTGATAAGGCAGTAGTTGTTTCATCAACAACAATAATCTTTGGATTTTTCTTCATTACTTTAGCAATTTCAATTAGCTTTCTATCTTGGAAATCAATCATATAAGTCATCATATTACCTTTTATATGATTACAACCAATAGATTCTAATATTTTATCTGCTTCTCTATTCATCCTTCTTTTATCAATGAAGCCAAACTTCTTATCTTTGCCAAAACAAGCAAATTGTCTAGTTTCACCTAAGAAGATATTCTCTGCTACACTAATGTTTGCAATAGTACCTGTCTCTTGGACAATCATACCAATACCACCGTTTGAAGCATCAATCATTGAAAGAGGTTTCCATTCTTTCCCTTCAAATGTGATAGTTCCAGAATCACATCCTTGCATTCCTGCTATTATAGATGTAATAGTAGATTTTCCAGAACCATTTTCACCTATTAGTCCAAGTATTTCTCCTTTTCGAATCTTTAAACTAACATTATTTAATGCTTTAACAGGACCAAAGGTTTTAGTCATGTTCTTTACCTCAAGAACAACTTCTTTACTTTTTGAAACTTCCATACAAATCCCCTCGATTCTTTAATTCTATTGTAAAATCATTCATTTTTTTTAACAATTCCAGCATTTAACGAAAATTATTCAAGATTTTTTGGAAAAATTTTAGTCAAAAAGGCACTTTCTACCACCATAAAATTAAATTTTGACTATGAAAACACCGAAAAAAATTAAGAAAATGTATGAAACACGAGACAAATGCAGTTTTTTATGATAAAATTAAGCAAAAATACGACGTTAATTAAGGAGACCTTTTATGATTCAAAAAACAGAATTGATATCATTTAATGAAAAAATACCAATGCGCTTATACTCATATAATCTAAATGAGCTAAAGACACATTGGCATAATGGTATCGAAATCATTTTAGTTTTATCCGGAGAAATTAGTATTATTGTAAATGATAAAGCTTATAGCCTAAAAGAAGATGACATTATATTAATCAACAGGAATGAGCTACATGAATTAATAGGCAATCAGCCTTGTAATATTATATCCTTATTAATAGATATAGAAAAACTTGGCATAAATGATGATAATCTTTATTTTAACTGTAATTCTACTGAAGACACTAATCAGGGCAGATATTATATCTTAAAACATGAACTTGCCAAATTAGTTAAAGTTAATGCTGAAAAAAAGATGGAGAATAAATATTATAATTCTTCTTTTATCTATTCTATTATCTATACATTAATGAAAAATTTTAAGG
>JAILGR010000052.1 GCA_024696565.1 Acholeplasmatales bacterium
GGTTGTTCTGATGCTGCAAAAATATCTAATTCATTAATCCAAATATGAAATAACTGAATAGGTGATAATTCATTATTTTTAACAAAAATATCGGCCTCATCCATATATGGAGTTGCTTCTTTAAACATTTTTAATCTAGCAAATATCATAATTACATAACAATATGCTGATGCTTTACCAAATGAAGCTTTTAATGTTAATAGTTTATTAGCATATTTCATTACTTCTGATGGAGAATCCATAAAATAGAAATATACAAGTTCTATTGCATAAAGTTCCCATGTGTTGTCATGATTATCTACTAAAGATATATACTTCTCAGTTATTAAATGAATATCTCTTATTTTATGAAAGTTTAAGATATATGCAACCTTATGATAAAAAGTATATAATAGGTCAATATCGAAGTCTGTAATAGTATCTTTTTCCATAAAATAAGATATTAATTCATTAAAATCTTCTTCAGTAAATTGATTCAATTTTATGTTATTAATCATTTCTTCAATTCTCATATTATCGACAACCTCTTTTTTTATTATATCTAAAAACACTGAAATTATCAATAATAGCAAAAGAATAAAGGGGAATAAATTCCCCTCTTATAATGCTTTAAAGTATGGTACAGAGACTCTTAAGTCACTAGCTTGCTTAACCTCAAGATTAACATAAGCATTATGCTTAATAGTTAAATCCTTAAATTTCTTTAAGTCAATAGTTCCTTCACCAAGTGCTAAATGGCACTTTTTTCTATCCTTACCATCATGGAAATGAAATTCTTGGAATTCTAAAGGTAATTCTTTTATAACATCAGCAACTATATCATAACTTAAATGATCATGACCAATATCATAACAGAATTTAAAGCCTGCCTCATACAAATCCTTATATACTTTCTTTGTAAAGCCTGGAATATTATCAGTATTTTCAATTACCATTCTAATTCCATTATCATTACAAATTTTTTCTGCTCTATGTAAATTTTTAATGAATCTTTCGATATATTCATCATATTCCTTTTCATAAATATAATTCTTTACTCCAGATATAGTAACAACTGGACCAGGAATTAAATGAACATTCATTGAATCAATATATCCCCTACCAAGCTTACAATAACGCTCTAGTAATAATAAATATGCATCTACTACCTCAGGATAAGAACCTAAATCAGCCTCATCATAGAAATGAAGAGTTGCTCTAATACCATATTTTTCTAAAAGAGCCTTAACCGTTCCTTGTTCCATTTCCTTACGGCAATAGCCAAAATTCAAATTTAATTCGATAAAGTCTAAGCCTAATTCTTTAGCAAGCTTTAGGTTATCTTCAATATTATCGTATTCATAAAGCTGAGGCATTCCAAGTAAAATCATTAGATCACTCTTACTCTGATTACACCCTCAACGCCCTTGAATAAGTTAGCATCAACAGCTTTATCAGCATCTAAAATTGTATAAGCAAATTCGCCTCTAGATTGGCTGACTAATGTATTAATATTAGCCCCAGCGTCAGCAACAACCTTTGTGAAATGATTAATAACACCTGGAACATTCTTATGGTTGATTGTAATTCTTACAGCACCATTTTTAACACCAGCGTCAATTGCAGGATAATTTACAGAATTCTTAATGTTACCATTTTCTAAGTAATCCTTTAATTGTTGGATAGCCATTAATGCACAGTTATCCTCAGCTTCTTCTGTAGATGCTCCTAAGTGAGGTAATACAATAGTATTCTTGAAATTAACAACCTTAGCATTAGCAAAGTCAGTAACATATTTTCTAACATTACCAGCTTCAAGTGCAGCACCTAAGGCATCTTCTTTAACTAAAGTATCTCTTGAGAAGTTAAGAATACATACATTCTTCTTCATTTCTTCAATTAATTCATCATTAATCATACCCTTAGTAGTTTCCATAGCAGGTACATGGATAGTTACAAAGTCAGCTTCTTTAACTGCATCTTTTAAGTTAGTAGTATATCTAACTTTAGCATCAAGCTTTAATGCATTTTGAGTAGATAAGAATGGATCATAACCAACTACCTTCATACCAAGCTTAACACAAGCATTAGCAACTAAAATACCAATAGCACCAAGACCAACTACAGCAATAGTCTTACCTAAAATTTCAGTACCAGCAAAAGCCTTCTTAGCCTTTTCTGCAGTCTTACCGATATTTTCATCAGCAGTATTAGCCTTTACCCACTCATTACCACCAATGATATCTCTTGATGCAAGTAATAAACCAGCTAAAACTAATTCTTTAACAGCATTAGCATTAGCACCAGGTGTATTAAATACAACTACACCTTCTTTTGCATATTTATCAAGAGGAATATTATTTACACCAGCACCAGCTCTAGCAACAGCTAAAACATTTTCTGGTAAATCCATTTCCTTCATTTCCGCAGAACGTACTAAAATTGAATCACATGCTTCAATATTATCTACTGTACCGTCTTTACCCTTTAATGTATCTAGGGCAACCTTTGAAATATTATTTAAACAAAATGCCTTCATTATGCTAAATGCTCCTTTTCAAATTTCTTCATAAATTCAACTAATGCAACTACGCCTTCCTTTGGCATTGCATTATAGATTGATGCTCTCATACCACCAACTGATCTATGACCCTTAAGGTTAACTAAACCAGCCTTTGTAGCTGCACTAACGAAATCAGCTTCCATTTGTGCCTTAGCTTCTGGATCAGTAATAACTTCTGGATCAACAATAAATGGTACGTTCATATAAGAACGAGAAGCTTTTTCAACTGTACCCTTGAATAATTTAGAATTATCTAAGTAATCATAAAGGATTGCAGCCTTTTCATGATTCTTCTTTTGGATACCTTCAAGACCACCATTAGCCTTTAACCATTTGAATACTTTACCACAAATATAAATACCATAACAGTTAGGTGTGTTGAATAATGATGCATTATCAACGTGTGTTTTGTAATTTAACATTGTAGGAATCTTCTTTGATTCTTCTTCATTAGGAATTAAATCCTCTCTAATTATTGCAATAACAACACCAGCAGGACCTACGTTCTTTTGAACACCAGCATAAATCATACCATATTTAGTTACATCAACTGGCTCAGATAAGAAGCAAGATGATTGGTCTGCAATAAGTGGCTTACCCTTTGTATTAGGTAATTCATGGAACTTAGTACCATAAATTGTATTATTTTCACAAATGTAGACATAATCCATATCATCAGTAATAGGTAAGTCAGAACAATCAGGAATATATGAGAATGTCTTATCCTCAGAAGAAGCAAGCTTAACCATCTCGCCAACGAATGTAGCTTCCTTAGAAGCCTTCTTAGCCCATTGACCAGTAATAATATATCCGGCCTTCTTGTTTCTCATGAAGTTCATAGGAATACGGATGAATTCTAATGAAGCTCCACCTTGTAAGAATAAAACTTTGTAATTGTCAGGAATGTTTAATAAATCTCTTAAATCAGCTTCTGCTTCATCAATGATTGCTTGGAATGGTTTAGAGCGGTGGCTCATTTCCATTACGGACATACCAGTTCCCTTGTAATCTAACATTTCTTCTGCTGCTTCTTTTAATACTGCCTCAGGTAGTACAGCTGGACCTGCTGAAAAATTGTAAACTCTGCTCATTTGTCAAATCTCTCTTTCTTTTCTATCTTTCTTATTTTTGAGTTTTGGATATTAAATAAAAAAGTCCCCCACTGCATAATAAAATGCAATAAGGGACGAATAATCAATATCCGCGGTACCACCCTAATTAGGTAACCTCACTCTAAATCCTATAACGGGGATAAGCCGGAATTCATTACATTCACCAAAGGGATGGACATAAAAGATAACTGTGCAGATTTTCACCAAACATCTACTCTCTAAAAGCAAATTACCTTCTTTTTTCTCTTTATGGGTCATATAAAAATTTCTTTTATTAAACCATTAAAAAATTAGACTGTCAAGAGCTATTTATGAATTTCTTTCGATATTTTTCAAAAATTAACAAATTTAAATTGATTTGTTTTTTTAAAAAAAAGAAACCACACGTAGTGTGGAATCTCTTATAAATCGCCTAATAACTTTAATACATCGGCAACCTTTTGAACTTCTTCTTCAGGGAAGCCTGTATATTTTGCAACAAGCTTAGGTGGCATACCATCCTTAAGCATTTGCTTCATTTGTTCCTTAGCTAAATTCTTTCTAGCTTCTTCTGCAGCAGATTCTGCTTTTGCCTTTGCAGCTTCAACAGCAGCCCTTGCAGCAGCAGCTTCTTCTTCAGCTTTTAATCTAGCCTCTTCTGCAGCCTTAGCTTCAGCTCTTGCAGCTTCACTATGTTTTCTAGCTTCTTCTCTAGCAGCTTCAGCAGCAGCCTCTGCCTCTGCTTTTGCTTTTGCAGCAGCTTCTTCAGCACGTTTCTTAGCTTCTGCTCTTGCCTCTTCTGCAGCTTTTTCTGCAGCAAGTCTTGCTTCTTCAGCGGCTTTTTGAGCTTGAAGTCTAGCTTCTTCTGCAGCTCTCTTTTCAGCTTCAGCAGCTTTCTTTTCAGCCTCTGCAGCAGCTTTTTCCGCAGCAGCTTTTGCCTTTGCTTCAGCAGCAGCTTTTTCCGCAGCAAGTCTTGCTTCTTCTGCAGCTCTTGCTTTTTCTCTTGCAGCGGATGTACCAGCTTCAGCTTCTGCCTTTGCTCTAGCATCAGCTTGTGCCTTAGCTAATTCAGCAGCAGCAATTGCAGCTTCTGCTTCTGCTTTCGCTCTTGCATCTGCTTCTGCAGCAGCCTTTGCTTTAGCTTCTGCTTCTGCTTTAATACGTAATTCAGCTTCAACTTTTGCCTTAGCTTCTGCCTCTGCAGCAGCTTTTGCTTTTGCAGCAGCATCTGCTTCTGCCTTCTTTTCTGCTTCTGCAGTCTTATTAATAGCTTTTACACCAACTTCAGTTACGAAATATGTAAATTTATCGCCTGTAGATGTAATACCTTCACCAAATACATCTCCAGCCTTTTGATTTGGATTAAGAGTAACAAATGTAAATTCTAGTGGTTTTTCAAATTCTTCTAGATTGTTTACATCATAGAATAATGATGGTTTAATTTTAGTTTTGTTGATACTATTTAAAACAGAAATATAACGAATCATACCTTTAGCATTGATTCTTTTTGCACCGAATTTATGAATAGTAATATCTGGTTCAGTTAACTGTAAAGCATATTCTCCCTTTAAAACAGTCATTTCTTTAGTTTCTACTTCAAATTGATCATTGAATAAAATCATACCTGTTTTTTCTTTGGCGTTGTAACGAACAGTAATGTAAGGATTGCCCTTACGATCGGTAGTCTCATAATGGTAAATCTCAAAATCTCCCTTGTTATGCTCCTCTGTATCATTTAAATATTCAATATAAGTGGAATACAAAGCGGACATCTCTACTCTTTTTTGTACGAACAATACTGTGTTAGTCTTAACTTTTGGTTTCTTATCAAATAATCCCATAGTAATCCTCCTTAAGTATATAGAAAGTCATCTAGTATGTTTATTATAACATACGTAATTGATTTTTTCTATTTTTTTCTAATATTTTTTTAAACTTTTTCGTAAAATGAATAAAAAATTATTTTTTTCAAACAAATGCGATGAAAACGTATTCATAGCAAAAAGATTATAATAATTCTTTTCGCATTTGTCAAGAGAAAATCATTTTTTTTAAACAATTTATCTCAAAAAACAAAAAGGAGGGACTCCCCCTCCGTATTATTAAATATTAATATTTGTTAATATATCTCTTTATTTCCCAATTTGTAACAAATTTATGATATTCATTCCATTCAATAGTCTTAGCTTCAATCATTTTCTTGCAAATATGTTCGCCCATTGCTTCTTGAATTAATGAATCTTTCTTAAATGCCTTTAATGCTTCATTTAAATCTACTGGTAAAGACTCAACGCCTAATGCAGCTCTACCTTCATCATCTAAATCAAATAAATTTTCATATACTGGCTCAACCATTGGTGTCTTACCCTCAACACCATCTAAGCCTGCTGCCAAAATTGCTGCTAAAGCTAAATATGGATTTGCAGAACCATCTACACTTCTTACCTCTGTACGAGTTTTACCACCTCTTGCAGCTGGAATACGAATCATTGTAGAACGGTTAGAATCTGACCAAGAAATATAGCATGGTGCTTCATATCCTGGAACAATTCTTTTATATGAATTAACAATTGGATTTGTAATTAAACAGAATCCTTTAGCATGAGTAATAATACCAGAAATCCATCTCTTTGCTACTGCAGATAATTGATTTTCTGTATTTGGGTCAAAGAAAGCATTTTTATTATCCATTGTTAATAATGAACAGTTAACATGCATACCAGAACCAGCAATACCTTCAACAGGTTTTGGCATAAATGTTGCATGTAGTCCATGACGTCTGGCAATATTTTTTACTACTAATTTAAATGTTTGTACTTGATCACAAACTTCTACTGCTGAATCAAACTTAAAGTTGATTTCATGTTGGCCAGTTGCAACTTCATGATGAGCTGCTTCAATAGTAAAACCAATCTTTTGTAATTCTAAAACAATATCACGTCTACAGTCTTCTGCAGAATCTACAGGAGCTAAATCAAAATAACTACCAGTATCATTGAATTCTAATGTTGGCTTTCCTTCTTCATTTAATTTAAATAAGAAGAATTCTGGTTCAACACCACAATTAAATGCTTTAAAACCAAGCTTTCTCATATGTTCTAGATTTCTCTTCAAGATTCCTCTTGGATCTCCTTCAAAAGGAACATGTTCTCCATCAGCACTTGGTTGATAAACATCACAAATAAAACGAGCAACCTTTCCATATGTTGTATTTTCCCAACTTAAAACTAAGAATGTATCTAAATCTGGATGTAAGTACATATCAGCCTCATATATACGAACAAATCCTTCAATAGATGAACCATCAAACATTACTTGATTATCTAGTGCATCATCTAATCTAGTTACTGGGATTTCAACATTTTTTAATGTTCCCATCATATCAGTAAACATCATACGTATATATCTGATATTCTCTTCTTTACATATACGACGTATTTCCTCTTTAGTATAACCCATTCCAAAATTACCTTCCTTTGCCTAACTAGTTATATTATACTATAAACTTATTTTTATTAACAACAATTAAATCATATAAAGCACTTTCATTAAAAAGAAAAAGAGTAGATGCCTACTCTGTTTTTTCTTCTTTCTTCTTATAATTAAACAATGGTTTTTGTAAAATGTTATATTTCTCAAAGAAATAGCTAACCATAATACCAACGCTTGCACATAATACACCTAAAGATGCTCCTGCTACAACATCAGTAAAATAATGCATACCTAAAACTAATCTAGAAGCAATTACTAATATTACTAATAATGAAATACCACCAATAATACTATATTTTATACAACCTTTAATATCTAAACGCCATACAAAATAACCAGTAATTAATCCAGCAGCACATATTATACCTGAATGACCTGATGGGAAGCTTGATGTTTCATCAACCATCCATCTATATTCTTCAATAGGTCTTTCTCTATTAAATGTGTGCTTTAACACATAATTTAATAAAACTTCTAATATCATTACACCGCCAATAATAAAAGTTCTATAATCAAATCTACAATAAAGAATTACTAAAATAGCAAATACTATTAAAAAATATAAATCTCCACATTCAGTTATAATTCTAAAAAACCAAAAGACAAAGCCATACTTATTTCCTCTAGTATTATAAAATAAATCTCTAATTGTAACATCTAAAGTTGTAGGTTCATTTAAACTTTTATAAATAATAACAGCGAAAACAGTAAATAAAGTTAAGCTCAAAATCATTAATATTAAGC
>JAILGR010000058.1 GCA_024696565.1 Acholeplasmatales bacterium
TTCATATTCGATTTCATAATCAGTTTTATCATAATAAACGCTCTTATCAAAGAAGATAGTTCCATTTTTGTATGGAGCACTACAACGATATGTTGTAAGTTCACAAATTTTATGAACCATAAATGGAAGACCAATGATTGATGCATCACAACCATTTTTTAGCATATCTAATGCTTTTTCTTTAGAAAGAAGTATGTGAGTTTCATCAGCTCCGACTTCAGCTCTTGTCTTTTTTGTCAATTTGTAGTTGTTTCCTTTTTGACGAATTCTAAGAACAGTTTTTTCTTTCATTAGTTTTGTATCATCTGTATCAAAATAATGATTTGTTTGGGCAAAAATATTATTTTCAAGTCCGAATTCTTTAACTAAAACATTATATGTTTCTTCTGGTATGAAGGTTTTGAATTCAATTTCTTTATTTACATACATAAGAATCACACCAACTTTCAAAAAAATCTATTAATATTATCTAATGTTTATTGAGAAAAATCAAGTATTATGATAAAATAATAGCTAATGGTGGTGAATTTAATGAAATATACTTTATTAATTAAAGAGGATGAAACATCAAAAAGAATAGGTGAATATATTTCTAAGAGAATTTTATTGGAAAAGGATGAAAAAAACCCCGATATAGTAATATCGGTTGGTGGTGATGGAACTATCCTTCAAGCTGCTCATACTTATCCAAATAAAACAATATTTGGACTTCATACTGGACATTTAGGTTTTTTTGCTAATTATAATCCTGATACTGTTGATGATCTTATTTCAGATATTAATAGTGGAAATTATATGACATCTACAGTTGATTTATTATCTTGTAAAATAGAAGAAGCAAATGGTAATACTATTACTATGAATGCCTTAAACGAAATTACAGTTATTTCACCAAAGAAAACATTAATTATGGATGTTAAGGTTGATAAAGAATATTTAGAAACATTTAGAGGTACTGGTTTATGTGTATCTACACCATCTGGTTCTACTGCATATAATAAATCATTACATGGAGCAGTAGTAGATCATAGCCTAAAGTGTATGCAGTTAGCTGAAATAGCTTCAATTAATTCTAATGCATATAGAACTCTTGGTTCTCCTTTAGTGCTTTCTTATGATAGAATTATTACTTTAGAATCTAGTATTCCATTAGATATAAATGTATCTATAGATCATTTATTTTATACATTTTCTGATTTTAGAAGAATTACTTTCTTTTATAAGGGAGAGTGTTTGAAAATGGGCTATCACAAGGAAGAATGATTCATAAAAAGAATATCTAGAACTTTTATTGATAGTGGGAAATAAGTGAAAGCATTTACACTTTTTTAATTACTTAAGCAAAGGGAAAAAATATTGAAAGAAAACTTGAAAAGTGCTAAAATAATAATTGCAAAAAACTATTATATTAGGAGGAATATATAATTATGGCTGTTAAAGTCGCTATTAATGGTTTTGGTCGTATTGGCCGTTTAGCATTCAGACAAATGTTTGGTGCAGAAGGTTATGAAGTTGTTGCTATCAACGATTTAACTTCACCTAAGATGTTAGCTAATTTATTAAAGTATGATACTGCTCAAGGCGGATATGCTGGTAAGATCGGTGAGAACTTACATACAGTTGAATCTAAGGAGCCAGTTTTAGCAGAAGATGGTAAGACTGTTGTTACTCCAGGTTCTATTACTGTTGATGGTAAGGAAATCACTATTTACGCTATGCCTAAGGCTCAAGATTTACCTTGGGGTGCATTAGATGTAGATGTAGTACTTGAATGTACTGGTTTCTATACTTCTAAGGCTAAGGCTGAAGCTCATATTGAAGCAGGTGCTAAGAAGGTTGTTATTTCTGCTCCAGCTGGAAAGGATTTACCTACAATCGTATTCGGTGTTAATGAAAAGACATTAACTCCTGCTGATACTGTTATTTCTGCAGCATCTTGTACTACTAACTGCTTAGCTCCTATGGCTGATGCATTAAATAAGTACGCTCCAATTCAATCTGGTATCATGTCTACAATTCATGCATATACAGGTGACCAAATGATTCTTGATGGACCACACAGAAAGGGTGACTTACGTCGTGCTCGTGCTGGTGCAGCAAATATCGTTCCAAACTCTACAGGTGCAGCTAAGGCTATCGGTCTAGTTATTCCTGAATTAAATGGTAAGTTAATTGGTTCTGCTCAACGTGTTCCAGTTCCTACAGGTTCTACTACAATTTTAACTGCAGTAGTTAAGGGCAAGGACGTTACTGTTGAAGGTATCAATGCTGCTATGAAGGCTGCTGCTAACCAATCATTCGGATACAATGAAGATCAAATCGTATCTTCTGACGTTATCGGTATGAGATTCGGTTCATTATTCGATGCTACTCAAACTATGGTTGCTCAAGTAGCTGAAGATACATTCCAAGTACAAGTTGTTTCTTGGTATGACAACGAAAATTCTTATACAAGCCAAATGGTTCGTACAATCAAGTATTTCGCTGAATTAAAGTAATTATATTCTAATTAATAGTTAAGTCTAGAATGAAAATTCTAGACTTTTCTTTTTAAAAAATAGTACATTTATATATTTAGTGTTATAATACAAACTAGAGGAATGGAATATGTATAAATTGAAACCAATTTGGATGACAGGTTTATTTACTACCTTACATTTTTTGGTTGATGGAATATGTGGCTTAGTTATAGCTTCAAGTTTGGTAACAGATGATATTAATCAAGCTTTAATTGTATATGTAATA
>JAILGR010000070.1 GCA_024696565.1 Acholeplasmatales bacterium
GAATTAGATGAATTAATTTTAATGCTTGACCGTTTATTTGGTAAGGAGCAGTTCTTAGTTTCAAAAGAATTTATTCAAGATTTAAAGAAGAACGCATAATAAAGAATTTTAACTTAAGGGAGGAGGTATTGTTATGGCGAAAAAAGATAAAGACTTCGGTAATGATGAATTACAAGCCTATTATGAAAAGGCTTACCAAGCTTTAGACAATGAAACCCAAAACGACACCTACGGATCTTACATTTTAAACAGAGTTAAGGGTGGTCAAAAAACAGTATTCAATAAGACTCAATCTGAAATTCGTAATTTCGATATGTCATTCTTGGACACTATTGAATCTGTTTATCCTGCCATTACTAAGATTATGAGAGACCCTAAGAAGTCACTACGCTATGAACAAGAAGTAGTAGCTGTAGAAAAGGCTAGAAAGACTAACTCAGATACAGTTAGACATTTATCTAGCCACACTCATTTAATCAAGGAAATTAAGAAAAATGGTGATGTTATTCCTTCTAAAGTATTAAATACTTATGCTGAAGAAGAATTAGCCATTTATGAGAACCGCTTCATTAAGTCTTTAGTTAGACGTCTAGAAATCTTCTTAGAGAGAAGATATGAAGTAATGAAAGTATCACTAGAATCATTTGAAACTGAAAGATTAAATGTTTCAGATGAATTCTTAATGTCTGGTCAAACTGTAACTGTATCTTTAGATATAGCTATTAAAAATGACTTAACTACTAATGTTGAAAATACTAAAGAACAATATAATAGATTATTATTTATCCGTGAAATGGTTCAAGCGTTAAAAGGAACTGATTTCATGCGTGCTCTAGCTAAAGCTAGACCTGTTATGCCACCTATTATGAAAACTAATATCATTATGCATAACCCAGACTTTAAATTATGTTATGGTTTATGGTTATATCTAGATAGAGTAGATGGTATCGCAACTAATATTGATATTAAAGAAAAATCATATAAATATTCTGCAAACTTTGATAAAGATATTAATAATATCATGGCTTTAGCCTTAACTACTTTTATTAAGAACCGTCAAATTGATGGTGTATATTCATCAAGAAAAGTAGGACAAGTAAAGAGTCCTAAGCCAATTGAGAATCAATCACTAGAGCTTGAGATGAATTTAGAAGCAGATAATAATAAACTAGAAGATTATACAATGAACCAATTATTGTTAGATCAAACTGTAAAATATTTTGAAGGTTCTATGCAAGGCTTACAAGAAACAGGTGCGCCTTATAATGAATCTGTAAGAGTAGTTTATAGACAAATGCTAGATATGGTTGATCAATTATATCCAAAAGCATTTGGTGTATCTGATGATGAATTTGATTCTGCTGACTTATATAAACAATTAGAATACGCAAGACGTGAAATGATGGTTGCTAAAATTGTTAAGCAACAAAAACAAATGGCTCTAGCTAAAATGGGTAGAGAAGAAAAGCGTATTGAAAAATTAATCTTAAAGATTGAAGAAAAGATTAAGAAAAAAGAAATCAAAGATAGAGAGCGTCTTGCAAGAGAAGAAGCTAGACTTGAAGCACAGCGTCAAGCTGCTCTTGAACGTGAAAGAAGAAAAGAAGCTAAGCGTAAAGCTCTTGAAAAGGCTGCTGTTGAAGCTGCTAAGGCTGTTGAAAGAAAGATTCAAGATAGAAAGAAAGCCGAAAAGGCTGCTAATATGGGTAGAATTAAGGATATGACTTTAATGCAGCCAATATTAGATAGAAAGAGAATTCACTTAAAAGAATTAAGAGAAAAAGAACGTGGTGCTTTTGAAAATCCAGATGATAAGATTGAGGCAATTAAGCCAGAAGATATCTCTATGCCAATTAGAAGAAGAGATGATTATGATGACTTATCAGATGAAGAACTTGAATCATTAATGGCTGAAAATGACTTACTAGATATTCCTGAAGATATTCCAGAATATAAAGAACCAATTAAGAAGAAAGTCGTTAAGAAGGTAGTTAAACAAGCTCCTAAGGAAGAAGAAAAACCAAAAGAAAAGAAGAAACTTGAAGATATATCTGAAGATAACTTCGATCAACTATCAGATGAAGACTTAGATGCGTTACTTGGTATCAATTCAGGTGTTACTGATTTCAATGCGGCAGATGTATCTGGTGATGATGAAGAAGAAGTAAAACCATCTATTTCTAAAAATAGTGGTAAGAAAAAATCTAAAGATGAATTTGATGATTTCTTAGATTCTATTCCTGAAAAAGAACCAGAGCCTGAAAAAGAAGAGCCTCAAATTTCAACTGAAGAATTAGATTCTGCCTTAGATGATAATAAAGAGGTAGAAGATAATAAGGATTCAGAAATTAATGATATCGTATCAAATATTCCTGATGAAGTAGATGAACCAGTTATAGAGGATAATAAAGAAGATACTAAAGATGAATTTGATGATTTCTTAGATTCTATTCCTGAAAAGGATCCTTCAGATATTCCAGAAGAATTACCAGAAGAAATGGTAAAAGAATTTGAAGAAGAACCAGTTGAAGAAACTAAAGCAGCAGAAGATACTCCTACTGAAGAAGTTAAAACAGAACCTAAAGAAGAATCACCAAAGGTTGAAGCTAAATCAAAAGATGATGAATTTAGAGATATCATAAATTCTAAGCCAAAGAAAGATGAAGATGAATCTGATGATGATTTTGATAACATGTCAGATGAAGAACTTGAGGCTTTAATGGCCCAAAATGATTTGGATTTTTAAAGGTTTTAGCTTATGAATATATTTGCTAAGGTATTTAAAAGAAAATCAAAAGATGAGCCAATTTATAAACAAGTAATAGGATATGTAGTAAGTATGCTATGTATCCTATTATGCTTGTATATAACTATTGAGGTTATAGTTTCAAATAACCAAAATAGACCTCCAAGAATCTTTGGACTTAGTGTATCTTATGTACCAACTGAATCTATGGAACCAACAATTAAACAATCTTCATATATCATGTTTTCATATGCTACTTTTGATAGTGTAGGTGAAGGTGATATTGTAGTTTATCATAATGATGAAGAAAATATCTTTGTTGTCCATAGAATAATTAGTAAAAATGAAGAAACAGGAGTTATTATTACTAAAGGTGATAATAATTCTATAGAAGATCCTCTAGAAATTACTAAGGAGAAAAATATGGTTTATGGTAAATACTTAACCACCTTAGGATTTATGGCAATGTTTAGTGGTGGCATCAATCAAAATCTAATATTTATAATATTAATAATTATCTTTGTTATTATGCTTGGTATGCAAATATTTAGTATGTTTATTAAAGGCAAAACAGAGAAATTAAAAGAAGATAAAGAGGCTAAAAAAGCTTTATTAAGAGAAGAAATGAAACGTCAAATCTTAGAAGAAGAATTAGCTAAATTAAAGAATCAAAGTAATGAAAATAAAGAAGATAATCACCAAAATTAATTATTTTAAAAAGTTTATCGATTTAGACAATAATGGCATTTTTGTTGAAAACATTTTTTGATAGTGTTATTATAAAAATTATGCAAAAAAAATAGGCACAATTATAAATATGTCTAACAAAAAAGCATTATTTCTACTCATTTCAATTTGGCTTTATTGAAAAAAATATTATGGTATGTTAACATTTAAATACAATTTAAATATGATAATATTTAGGCAAAGCTGGAGCAATCTAGTGACGCAAAGCTATAGGGTCTTATATAGATAGCCAGTTGCATTATATTGGCTATCTATTTTTAATGATTAGGAGGTGTTCTAATGAAAAAACTAAATACATTTTTATCATTTGCTTCATTAGTGTTTACTTCCTTTTTGCTAGTATTCCTAATTTTTGCATGGTATGTTACAAATAAAGTTGCAACTGTATCTGATGGTACTGGTGCTGTAGCTGATTTGGATGAATTATTAGATACTGCAGAATATTATAATTTCCAATCTGTAAGTGGAAATGTATATACAGTTAGACAATATGTTAAACATACATTTGGGGAGCATGAAGATAGAGTTCAAATTAGATATTATGAAAATGATGGAACTGCAATTGCAGAACCAGATACAAGTCTAAATGATGGTTATGATGGTCAATTCAAAATGAATGAATTTGACTATTTAAAACAAGGTTTTTCAAAATATTTAATTAAGTTAACATTAAAAGAAGGAAAAACCTTAGGACATTTACAATTTTTATCAACTGCTAGTTATTTTATAGGATTTTCCAATGGCTCTGGTAATGGAAGTGTAACAAGTGTTAGTAATTTATCAATGTCATCTGTAATTAAGTTTGGACAATTAACTACAACTCCAACATTTGGAGCCAATAATTCAACTGTTACTATCATAGGTGGTCCATCTGATAATCCTTTAGATGCAAATCATTATGAACACTTTGAATATACAAATAATGGGTATGATTATAATGGTGCGATAACAGCATCAACAAAGACTTTAATTAGTAATGTTCAACCAGCTACAGCAAATGATAGCGTAGTTATCTATTTACTTGTTGATTATAATGTAGATGCACTTAATGCATTCTATGGATATAATCTACAAACATCAAGCGAATGGACAAATCCAGCTGCTCCACAATTTACTAATTTAGATTTTAAGATTTTTATTCTAGGATAGGAGGTGTAATGATATGAAGAAGATATGGATGTTTTTAATGACCATTATTTGTTCTATAGGTATCGCTATATGCGTAGCCCAAGCATGGTTTATCAATGGCTTCGATGTTGATCCTCTAGCAACAGGTTCTTCAACTGAAGCATACTATCATTCTGGTACAGGAACTGAGTTAGATCCTTATGTTATTACAACACCTAGACATTTATATAATTTAGCATGGTTACAATACCTTGGTAAATATAATAAAGATAAGAAAAATGGAACAAATTTCCCTGCAACTTATTTTAAGATTGGTACATCAGCTGGAATCACTATTGATATGGCTGATTGGCCACTACCTCCTATTGGTACAGCAAAATATCCTTTTATTGGTAATTTTAATGGTAATGGTGCAACCATTACTAACCTAACAACTACTAACAAATTTAGCGAATTTAATGGTAAAACTCCTTCGGGTGTTAATAATTCAAATTTTGAAGCTGATTATTGTGGTACTATTGGCTTCTTTGGAGCTATTGGTGCATATGATGGAAATATTATTTCTGAATCAGACTCTACTAATAATAGTTTTACTTATGACACAGCTAACAATAAGGTATATAATTTTTATTTAAATGATAATGAAGTTCATACTTGTAGAAGTACAACTTTAATAGGTGCAGTAGCCGGTTACGTTAATGCTGAAATTTCAGATGTTGGTGTAATTCAACCTCACCTAAACATCCAAACATCAGCAACTTCTAAATTATCTGGTAAAACTTCCAATTTAAGCGACTTTGCGGTTGTTGGTTATGCAGAATCAGCATATACAACACAAAAAACAAAATCATCAACTGTTATCTATAACCCAACTTATGATTACTCACACTTTAATTTTAAAGGTATGGGTTCTGAAGCAAATTGGGGTGGATCAATCGACTTTTATAAAACATGGACTAGAATTCAAACTGTTCTTCCAATGAGCACTACATATCGAGTTTCTAGTTATAGAAATTCTGAAATTCAATATAATTATACTCATGAAGATGTTTATACTACTGGAAGTACAAGTTCGGTTTATAATTTGTCTAGTTATAGTAGAATTGCTAGAGATATGAG
>JAILGR010000072.1 GCA_024696565.1 Acholeplasmatales bacterium
GATAAAAAAATTATTAGTTTGTTCTATTATCTTTTTACCATTAATTGTTGTTCCACCATCAATTAAAAATACAATTGGATCAATCAATGCTAAAATAGCAATTAATCCCATCATTATTAATAATACTCTAGATTCCCTAGATTTATCCTTAAGTTTATAAGAACTTCCAAGACCTACAGTAATCAAAGCAAAAAGGGCAACTACATTAGCAATAATAATTGATGTAATATCTGGAGTTGTTGCTAAAACCATATATATTCACCTGCCCTATTCATTTCTTTTAAACTCTGGATTTTCATTATAAAACCTAAGTTTATCTTCATACATTTTTTTATCAATTTCATTCATAAGTTCATCTATAGATGTTTTCTTTAAATCTGCTTTAGCATAACCTAAAGAAATTGATAATTTATATGGAGCAATATTCTTTTTATTAAATGTTTCAAAAACACGATTAATATCATCTATTCTGCCTTGAATCATTAAATCTGAATTGGCATTAATAACAACAACAAATTCATCTCCTGCATACCTTATGATAGTACCAAAGGCTCCTACTGCTTCTTTTAATAAACTAGCAGTAGTAACTAATGCTTCATCACCAACAGAATGACCAAATTCATCATTAATCTTCTTAAAACCATTTATATCTATCATCATAGCTGTATAAATAGTGTCTTTTCTTTTTCTAGTAATCTTTTCTTTAATTCTGTCTAAGAAAAACCTATTATATAATCCAGTTAGCTTATCTCTAAATATCATATCATTTTGAGATGCTAAAATTATGCCTAATACACCAATACTTAAACCTACATATAAAGTACTAGTCCCATAATTTAAAACTTGAAATAAGATACCTGCAGAAGCTGGTATATAGAATAACCAAATTGGAAAATATTTTAATGATCCACTTCTTCTTTTAGTTAAGAAGAAATTAATTATTGGATCAATGAAAAATAAAGCCATAGCCAATCCTACATTAATTAAATAGCCAACATTTATTCTTTCATAAACTCCTTCTGGTGTAATTCTAAAGATAAATGGAAAGAAAATATTAACAACAATTGCTATAAAATAAGCAACTATTATTGATGTCATTATAACAAATCTGCTTCTTGATAAATAACCATTTAAATGAGCAATAATATAAACACTCCAACAAGCAGCCATTACTATATTATTAAAGAATATGATTGTATTTCCAACAATATTCATAATTCTTGTAATGGCATTTGGCTCAACAAATCCTGAGGAAGTATCTAAGTATGAAACTAAAATTTCAAATATTAAGCTAATAGATAAAATAATAATTAAGATAAATAAGGCGATACCTTCAACAGTTTTTGCTTTAACCTTATACATATTTCCAAAAGCGGCAATAAATAAGACCAATAATCCTATGGCGTCTGCAATAACTATTTCGACTATTTGTATTGAATCAAACATAGGCCTCACCTCTTAAAAAAATTCTATTTTTCTACTAAACAAACGGCTTCACAAGCGATAGCTTTTCCTTCTCCAATAAATCCCATTTTTTCCCAAGTAGTAGCTTTTACACTAACTAAATCAACACTGATATTTAATATATTTGCTATAGATTTTCTAATATCTTCTCTAATAGGAGAAATCCTAACTTCTTCAGAATATATTGTTAAATCTATATTATTTATATGATATCCTAAATTTTTTACCATTTGATAACATTTAGATAATATAATTTTAGAATCCATATTTAGGGTTTCTTTAGAATTATCAGGAAAATGATATCCTAAATCGCCTAAAGCTAAGGAACCAAGTAATGATTCTGCCACTGCATGTAATACAACATCAGCATCAGAATGTCCTAATAATCCTTTTTCATTTTTAACTTCTACTCCACCTAAAATTAATTTTCTACCAGAAACTAATTTATGAGTATCCCAAGCATGACCTATTCTAATCATTGTTCTTTACCCCATAATATTTTAGCAACTTCATAATCAATTGGAGTAGTTACTTTAAATGACTCATCTTGAACTAATTTAATTGGAATTTCAGGATGATATTTTTCTATTAATGAAATATCATCAGTTGATGTAAAATTGTCTTTTTTTGCTTGTTCATAAACCTCTTTAAATAAATCTAGAGGTCCTGCTTGAGGTGTTGATGCTAATAAGATATTATTTCTATCTAATGTAGTAATTTTATTACCATCTTTTAGCTTAACAGTATCCTTACATGAAGAATATGTTAATACAACCTCGCCATTTTCAATAGCATAAGCAATATCATTAATGACCTCATCATGAACAAACATTCTAGCTGCATCATGAATCATAACATATTTACCAGTTGCAGCATTTAAACCTGAAATAACACTTTCGGCTCTAGTTTGCCCACCATATACATATTTTACTTTGGAAATAGGTAATCTTGGCACTATAATGTCTCTATCTTCTTTTGCAATAACGCAAATAACCTCATAGCCCCTATCTAAAAATTTCATTAATGGGATTTCATATAAAAACTTATCACCAAATGGTAATAACATTTTATTTCTTTGATATCCCATTCTTCTACCTCTACCGGCCATTAATAAAATTACACTTATCACATAAATCACCCCAATACGACCAAATCTAATTCTCTATCGTGATTATCCATATTACAATCGAATACAAAATCTTTATAAGTAATACCTATAACTAGTCCTTTATATCCTTCTAAGAATCTATCATAATATCCCTTTCCATAACCAATTCTTTTATTATTTGAAATGCCTACACAAGGGATGATATAACAATCTATTAAATCTCTATTTACAGCTTCTGTTATTGGTTCTTTA
>JAILGR010000092.1 GCA_024696565.1 Acholeplasmatales bacterium
GTTATTTCAAAAAGTGATATAATTAATTTAGAAAACTAAAAGAAGGAGATTCAATAAAACATGAAAAAGTTTTTTGGCGAATTCAAAGCATTTATCGCTCGTGGTAATGTTCTTGATATGTCTGTCGGTGTTGTAATTGGTGGTGCTTTCAGTGCAATCGTTACTGCATTAGTAAACATCTTACTAAGTGTTTGTACTTGGGCTGTTCCAGGTGGTTTAAAAGGTTTAGTAACTGTTTTACCTGCTGTAAATGATGCACAAAGAGGTATGAATGACGCTATTGGCTTAGGTCAAAGCTTCGCTGCTAGTGAATTACAACAATTAGGTGAAAAGCTAGCTGCTGCAAACTATCCTACATTAGACAAGGCTGCAGAACCTGCTGCATGGACTACTGCTGTTGAAGGTGCTAAGAGTGCCATTTTAGGTAAATATACATTACATGGCACTTTATACACTTACAATATGTCAGCTGTAATCGATTGGGGTACATTCATCAATGCCATCATTACATTCATCATCGTTGCCTTCGTTCTATTCTTAATTGTTAAAGCATTCAACAAGCTAAAAGAAGCTCAAGAAAAAGCAAAAGCTAAGGTTGAAGCTAAATTAGCTAAGAAGACTGAAGAAGTTGCTGAAGGCGAAACTGAAGAAAAAGCTGAATAATAATAAAAGATACTCAGATTTATCTCTGAGTATTTTTTATTTTACTTAAAATTATCTAAACAAAAAAATGGGACTCAACCCTGAATCCCATTTATTTTTAAATCTTAAAATTATTCAAGAATGTCAACTACAGAACCAGCACCAACTGTTCTACCACCTTCACGGATAGAGAACTTAGTACCTTGTTCCATAGCGATATGGTGAATTAATTCAACTGTCATAGTTGTGTTATCACCAGGCATTACCATTTCAGTACCAGCAGCTAAAGTGATTACACCTGTAACGTCTGTAGTACGGAAATAGAATTGTGGACGATAGTTAGAGAAGAATGGAGTATGACGTCCACCTTCTTCTTTGCTTAATACGTAAACTTGAGCAGTGAACTTAGAATGAGGTGTAACTGACTTAGGTTTAGCTAATACTTGACCACGTTGTACTTGATCACGGTTAATACCTCTTAATAATACACCGATGTTGTCACCAGCTTCAGCATAGTCAAGAAGCTTACGGAACATTTCAACACCTGTAACAACTGATGTTTGAGTTTCTTTAATACCAACGATTTCAACAGTATCACCAACTTTAACAGAACCACGTTCAACACGGCCAGTAACAACTGTACCACGACCAGTGATTGTGAATACGTCTTCGATTGGCATTAAGAAAGGCTTAGCGTTGTCACGCTCTGGAGTAGCGATGTATTCATCTACTGTAGCCATTAATTCTTCTACTTTTGCAACCCACTTTGGATCTCCATTTAATGCACCTAATGCAGAACCACGGATAACTGGAATGTCATCACCAGGGAAGCCATACTCGCTTAATAATTCACGAGTTTCCATTTCAACTAGGTCGATTAATTCTTCATCATCAACCATATCACACTTATTTAAGAATACTACGATGTAAGGTACACCAACTTGACGAGCAAGTAAGATGTGCTCACGAGTTTGAGCCATAGGACCATCTGTAGCAGCGATAACTAAGATACCACCATCCATTTGAGCAGCACCAGTGATCATGTTCTTAACATAGTCGGCATGACCTGGACAGTCAACGTGAGCATAGTGACGGTTAGCAGTCTCATACTCAACGTGAGCAGTATTGATAGTAATACCTCTTTCCTTTTCTTCTGGAGCAGCATCGATTTGGTCATAAGCCTTAGCTTGTGCTAAACCCTTCTTAGAAAGAATAGTTGTAATAGCAGCAGTTAAAGTAGTCTTACCATGGTCAACGTGTCCGATTGTACCAATATTTACATGTGGTTTAGTACGGTTAAATTTTTCCTTTGCCATTTTTAAATTTCTCCTTTAAATTGTTTTTTATTTTCAAATTGTACCGATATATATTTTACCCTAATCGGTGGGGTATTTCAAGTGTATTAAACACTTATATTTTCTTAAATTATCTTATTAAGATAATGATTAAGCTCTTTTCTTAACAATTTCTTCTTGAATGTTTCTTGGACAAGCTTCATAGCTATGCATTTGCATTACGAAGTTACCACGTCCTTGTGTATTAGAACGTAATGCTGTAGCATAACCAAACATCTCAGCAAGAGGTACATAAGCACGAATCTTCATACCATTACCTCTCTTTTCTTGAGAGTCAAGACGTCCACGACGGCTTGTTAAGTCACCGATAACGTTACCTACATATTCTTCTGGAACTGTAACGTCAACTTCCATGATTGGCTCTAGAATAACTGGCTTACACTTATCCTTAATAGCCTTAACAGCTAATGAAGCTGCAACTTGGAATGCTGCATCAGATGAGTCTACATCATGGTAAGAACCATCAAATAACTCACACTTGATGTCAATTAATGGATAACCAGCTAATACACCGTTAGGTAATGCAGCTTGTAATCCCTTATCTACTGATGGAATGAATTCCTTTGGAACTACACCACCAATGATACCATCAACAAATTCATATCCCTTATCAGGGTTTGGAGAGAAACGAATCCAAACGTGACCATATTGACCATGACCACCAGATTGTTTAATGTGTCTACCTTCACACTCACCAACTTGAGAAATTGTTTCACGGTAAGAAACTTGAGGAGCACCTACGTTAGCTTCAACGTTGAATTCTCTTCTCATACGGTCAACAATGATATCAAGGTGTAATTCACCCATACCAGAAATAATTGTTTCACCAGTTTCTTGATCAGTATATCTACGGAATGTAGGGTCTTCTTCAGCAAGCTTATTTAAAGCTACTGTCATCTTCTCTTGGTCAGCCTTAGTCTTTGGCTCAACTGCAACAGAGATAACTGGTTCAGGGAATACCATCTTTTCTAGAATGATATCAGAATCTTCAGAAGTGATTGTATCACCTGTAGTAGTATTCTTGAAGCCGATTGCAGCTGCAATATCACCAGCATAAACTTCTTTGATTTCTTCACGGTGATTTGCATGCATTTGCATGATACGACCTAATCTTTCCTTTACATTCTTAGTTGTGTTTAATACATAAGAACCTGATGTACAAGTTCCTTGGTAAACACGGAAGAATGTTAACTTACCTACGAATGGGTCTGTCATAACCTTGAATGCTAATGCACAGAATTTTCCATCATCTGTAGGATGAATTTCTTCTTCATCACCAGCAGCATTTTCACCTTTAATAGCGCCAACATCAACTGGAGAAGGTAAGAAATCAATAACATAGTCTAGAACTCTCTTAACACCCATGTTCTTGAATGCAGAACCACATAGAACTGGGAAGAATTCTACTGCTAATGTTGCTTTACGAATAACTCTCTTTAACTCATCTACAGAGATTTCTTCTCCTTCAAGATAAGCCATAGCTAAGTCATCATCAAATTGAGATAGAGTATCGATTAATAACTCTCTCTTTTCAGCACAAATATCAGCTAAATCAGCTGGAATATCTGTAACCTTATAATTTTCATCAGGACCTCCGTCATAAACGTAAGCCTTCATTTCAAGTAAGTCTACAGAACCCTTGAATTGGTCTTCTGCACCAATTGGCCATTGAATAGCAGCTGCACAAGCACCTAAACGGTCATGAATTGTGTTAACTGAATATTCGAAATCAGCACCAATCTTATCCATCTTATTAACGAATACGATTCTTGGTACATTATAATCAGTAGCTTGTCTCCATACAGTTTCAGTCTGAGGTTCAACACCTGCTTGACCATCTAGAACTGTAACGGCACCATCTAATACTCTTAATGATCTTGAAACTTCAACTGTGAAGTCTACGTGACCTGGAGTATCGATGATATTTACTCTATAACCATTCCAAACGGCAGTAGTTGCGGCAGAAGTAATTGTAATACCTCTTTCCTTCTCTTGCTCCATCCAGTCCATTTGTGAAGCACCATCATGTGTTTCACCAATCTTATGGATTTTCTTTGTATGGAATAGAATACGCTCTGTAGTTGTTGTTTTACCAGCATCGATGTGAGCCATGATACCGATATTACGAGTTTTTTCTAGTGTATATTCTCTTGCCATTGTAGTTTTCTCCTAAAATAAAATTACCAACGGTAATGAGCAAATGCCTTATTAGCTTCTGCCATTTTGTGCATTTCTTCTCTCTTCTTGCATGCTCCACCAAGTCCGTTAGATGCATCCATGATTTCTTTTGCTAACTTAACGTCCATAGTCTTATCATTTCTTAAACGAGCATACTTAACTAACCATCTTAAAGCTAAAGTTTGCTTTCTTTCTGGTCTAACTTCAACTGGTACTTGATAGTTTTGACCACCGATACGACGGCTCTTAACTTCTAGTACTGGGCTGATATTTTCTAATGCTTTTGTGAATACTTCTAGTGCATCTTGACCAGTTTGTTCCTTAACAATATCAAAAGCACTGTATAAAATTGTCTGTGCTGTACCCTTCTTACCATCTAACATAATTGCATTGATTGTTCTAGTAACTACCTTAGAATTGTAAATTGGATCTGGAAGCACGTCTCTTTTTGCAATGTGTCCCTTACGAGGCATAATCGTTTCCTCCTTTTATTCGATCTTTCAATATTTCAATAATTATTTTTACTTCTTTGTTGCTTTAGGTCTCTTAGCACCATACTTAGAACGACCTTGCATTCTGTTTTCTACACCTGTAGTATCTAATGTACCACGGATGATATGGTAACGTACACCTGGTAGATCCTTAACACGTCCACCACGGATAAGAACTGTACTGTGCTCTTGTAACTTATGACCTACACCTGGGATGTAAGCTGTAACTTCAATACCATTAGATAATCTAACTCTGGCATACTTTCTTAAAGCTGAGTTAGGCTTCTTAGGTGTCATAGTAGTAACACGTGTACAAACACCACGCTTTTGTGGTGAAGGAACCTTAGTATACTTCTTCTCTAATGTGTTGAATCCAATTCCTAAGCTTGGAGACTTAGATTTAGAAGTCTTGTCCTTTCTTCCATTACGTACTAACTGTTCAATAGTTGGCATAAATTGATTTTCTCCTTTCAAATATGACATACTGTAATATATAAATCCGTTTTTACGGCAAATTTACGACAGCGGTTCAATTATAACAAATTAAAAATGAAAGTCAACACAAAAATTGTATTTTTTTATGATATTTTTAATTATTTTTGGTACACCGATTTATGTGTAGCGTAAAAATCCCTTAATTAAGCCATTTTATAGTTTTTGAGCCATTTAAAAAAAGAATAGTAAATCACTATAATGAAACGCCGATTCGGGTGTATAAGTGTTTTGGGAATAAAAAGAAGCCTAGACTTCTATTTTTAGTAACTTGCTTGCATTACTATAAAATATTTTGTCTAGGCTTTCTTCGTCTAAATCTAAATTATTTAAATATTTAACATATTCTTCTTGACTAGCCCAAGGGGAATCAGTTGCAAATAATATATAATCTATACCTTGCTTATCAATAAACTTCTTTAGTAAGTTAGAATCAAACATCTTAATTATATTACCTTTATAATCAAGATTCCCTAATGAGAAGGCTGTATCTATATAAAATCCTTTGCCAAGTATTTTATCATATACCTCATCCCACATATTCCATGAACCCATATGAGCTAAGATAAATATTCCATCTTCTTTTAATGATTCCTTACACCTTAATATTCTATCAGGATTGGCTTTTATATCTGAATCTATTCCAATATCAATACCAGCATGAATAATCACAATTAAACCCAATTTAAAGGCTTCATTGATTATATTAATGTATTTATCAGAATCAATATAAGTATTTTGATATTCAGGGTGTAGCTTAATACCCTTAATACCATTTTCTTTAAGTCTAATTAATTCTTCTTTATAATCTACATAATCTGGATGCATAGCCCCAAAAGATATAGCCTTACTAGTTTTATTATTAACGCTAATTGCAAAATCATTAATTGATTTAACTTGATTAGGGCTTGTAGCAACAGGTAATGCTATAGAATAATCAACACAAGAATTATTCATAGATTCTAACAAACCATCTAAAGTCCCATTTGTATTAGCTTTTACATGACCATTAGCTTCTAATATAGGAATAGCTTTAGAAGCTATTTTATCAGGAAATATATGAGTATGGAAATCAATAACTCTTCTTTTCTTTTCCATCTTCTACTAATACCTCAACTTTAGGAACAACAACATTACCTTGATAACATGCAAATATTTCATCTACATTTTCTGGTTTTTTAGTAAAAATAGAAACTAAAGGTACTATAGCAAATGATAATACCATTGCTAAAACACCCATGTAAATAGAATCTGCAAAATCAAACCATAAAATACCATTAGCTTGTAATTTTGCATTTACGCTTGTTAAACTTAATATTAAACTTACAACTGAAATCAAAATACCAGAAATAAATGATGCATATACTGAGGCCTTTGTAGTCTTCTTCCAATATAAACCATAGTAGAATGGTCCAATGAAAGTACCAGAAATGGCACCCCAAGATATACCCATTAATGAAGCGATATCCTTAGTTAATTCTTGTGGTCCATATGTTTGGAATGCCGCAAGACCTGCAGAAACAACAATAAATACTATTACAAAGATTTTTAATAATTTCATCTTAGTAATTTCAGATACTTCTTTTTTAGTACCAATCAAATCAAAAGTCACTGTAGCAGCACTAGTATGTACTAATCCTGATAATGTAGACATTGAAGCAGCTAATACTAATACTATTACTATTGCCACAATTACAACATTAAGCTGTGCTACTATTTCGGGAATGATAGTTGCTGATTTTGCCTCAGCAAATAATCTACCAAATCCACCTAAAAAATAACATCCACCGGCAACAATTAAGGCAAATACTGTAGAGATAATTGAACCCTTTCTAATTTGACCTTCATTTTTAATAGAATAGAATTTACCAACCATTTGTGGTAATCCCCAACAACCAAGGGAAGTTAATATTACAACAAAGAATAAATGTACTGGATCAGGTCCAAACATAGAAACAAACTGCCAACCACCATTTTCTTTATTAGCTAAAGCTTCCATAGAACCTTGTAAGCCACCGTTTAGTTGTAGAGCAAATATTACAACTAAAGCAATACCAACTAACATAATGATTCCTTGAATAAAGGAATTAATTGCGGTTGACATTAAACCTCCAACAATTACATAAGCCCCAGTTGCCACACTAATAATCAAAATCCAAACCCAATATGGTACTTGGGCAGAAAATGTTACTGCAAACAAATAAGATAGACCATTATATAAAGCAGCTGTATAAGGGACTAAGAACACAAAGACAATAACACTTGCAAAAATCTTTAATGCCTTGGAATTAAATCTTTTGCCAAAGAAATCAGGCATTGTAGATGAATTTAAATGTTGTGTCATAATTCTTGTTTTTCTACCAAGTACTGCCCAAGCTAAAAATGAACCAACTAAGGCATTACCTATACCAATCCAAAAGGCTGATACACCAAAGGCATAACCAAATGAACCAGCGTAACCTATAAATACTACAGCACTAAAATATGATGTACCATAAGCAAAGGCAGATAACCATGGCCCTACATTTCTTCCACCTAGAACAAAATCTTGGCTTGTCATAGCTTTTCTTCTACAATAAAAGCCAATATATAATGTTACTGCAAAGAATAATACAATAAATATAATCTTAATCGCTAAATCCATTTTGACACCTTCTAGCTTGTAGTTTCAGCTTCTACTAAACGAACCTTAGAATATAATTCTCTTAGCTTTGGCTTTTCAATCTTTCCTGTTGCATTTCTTAATACTTTAGCAAAAATAACCTTCTTAGGCCTTTTATATCTTGGCAAGTCGAAGCAGAATTTTTCTACTTCCTCTTCATCCATAGTAAAGCCTTCTTTTAATTCTATTATTGCTAATGTAACTTCACCCAATCTTTGATCAGGTAATCCAATAACTGCAACATCCTTAATCTTATTATTCTTTCTTAAGAAATCTTCAATTTGTACTGGATAGATATTTTCTCCACCTGTAATAATTACATCTTTCTTTCTATCAACTAAATAGATAAAGCCATCTTTATCTCTTTTAGCCATATCACCTGTATATAACCAACCATCTTTAATTGATTCTTTAGTAGCTTCAGGATTCTTATAATATTCAACCATTACGCCATTACCCTTAACACAAAGTTCACCAACTTCTTCAGGTTTTGTTAATTCATTATTATTCTCATCAACAATCTTTACTTCCCAACCATAACCAGGAACACCAATTGCCCCAACCTTATGAATATTTTCAACACCTAAATGAACACAACCAGGTCCAATTGATTCAGATAAACCATAGTTAGTATCATATTGATGATGAGGGAAAACAGTTAACCATCTTTGAATTAAGCTTGGTGGTACTGGTTGAGCACCAATATGCATTAATCTCCATCTAGATAAATCATAATCAGCTAATTTTATCTCTTCTCTTTCAATAGCATCTAATATATCTTGTGCCCAAGGTACAAGTAACCAAACAATAGAACATTTTTCTTCAGATGCTACATTAATAATCCATTCAGGTTTAATACCTCTTAAAAGAACAGCTTTAGAACCTGAGAATAATGAACCAAACCAATGCATCTTAGCTCCTGTATGATATAGTGGTGGAATGCATAAGAATACATCATCATGAGTTTGACTATGATGGTTTTGTTCTGTAACACAAGATTGTACTAAAGCCTTATGTAAATGTCTAATAGCTTTAGGAAATCCAGTAGTACCAGATGAAAAATATATAGCCGCATTATCATTTTCATCTAATGCCACTTCATGCTTAACAGGTGAAAAATAATCAATAATATCTAAATATTGATCAGCAAATGGCACAAAGCCTTCACCTACATATATTAAAGTCTTAACCATTGGTGTATGGTCAGCTATTGGTTCAACTCTACCTATAAACTCATTACCAAATACTAAACAGTTACAATCCGCTAAATCAAGACAATATTTTATTTCATCAGTTGTATATCTATAATTCATAGGCACAGCTAAAGCTCCAGTTTTTAAGATACCAAAATAAATAGGTAGCCATTCTAAACAATTCATTAATAAAATTGCAACCTTATCATTTTTCTTAATACCTTTACTTAATAATAAATTTGCAAATTTATTTGCTGTTTCATCAAACTCTTTCCAAGTAATGCTTCTTCTATATTCTTTTGCAATACCTGGTTCTACTAAATTAAATTCTCTCCAAGTTCTATATTTATCAGGCTTTTTACTTGGATTGATTTCAACTAAACATTCCTCATTAGGATATTCTTTAGCATTTCTTTCTAAAAAATCAATAATTGTTGTCATTTTAATCCCCCCTTAAAAAAATAAAAATCGTCCCCTAAAGGACGATTTAATACCGTGGTACCACCTTAATTCGCTTAAATAATTAAGCCTTTAATAGATATAACGGTCAAACCCGGCTAATCTTACTTAATTTCAGATTGCAACTCCGAAGATGTATTCGAATATGCCCTTCATAATAGTTTACACCAACCACTATCTCTCTTTTAATCCAAACATATCTACTTTTTCTTCATCATAGTTTTTAAAAATATTTGTTTTATTATAGCATAGCGCTATTTCATAGTCAATTTAAATTAATGATTGTAACCTAGTTCAAAAGCCTTTAAATTAACATCTAATAATTTTTGTGGAACAGTTGATTTAATAACTTCAACCCACTTATCATATGAAATATCCATCTTTTTAGCCATAACACCAAGTAATACAACATTAACAGCCTTAATATTACCAGCTTCTTTAGCTAATTTAGCGGCATCAACAAATGTAGTATCAGCTACTTTAGATAATTTTTTATCAATATCTTCTGGATATTTAGCTAAACCTGTAATAACAGGCATTGGATTAATTTCTTGTGTATTAGCAATAATTTTTCCACCAATTTTTAAATAAGGTAAGGCTCTATATGCTTCTAACATTTCAAAAGCTAAAATAATATCTGCTTCTCCCTTATCTACAATTGGAGAATAAACTTTATCACTATACTTAACATAAGTTACAACAGAACCCCCTCTTTGGCTCATACCATGAACCTCAGATAGTTTTACATCATAACCCATCTCAATTACAACATTACCAATAATTCTAGAGGCAAGTAATGTACCCTGACCACCAACACCAACAATCATAATGTTCATATTACTCTTCCTCCTTAATAATTGCATGGAATGGACATACATTAATACATAAGCCACATCCATTACATTGAGTTTCATCAATAACTACCTTACCATCAACAAACGAAATAGCAGGACAGCCTAACTTCAAGCATTGTTTACACTTCTTACAAGCATCTGTTACTTTACAATGACCTGTATATTTTACACCCTTTAATAATGCACAAGGTCTTTGAGCAATAATTACTGATGGTTCATCTTTTTCTACTTCTTCTTTAACTACAGCTTCAAATGTTTTAACATCAAATGGGTCACAAACTCTAATACTCTTTACACCAACAGCTTCAGCTAATGTAATTAAATTTACTGGTACTGTTTCTTCTAAATAAATAGTTTTACCAGTAGTTGGGTTTTGTTGATGTCCTGTCATACCAGTAATAGAGTTATCTAAAATAATTACAGTATTAATTCCTTTATTATATACAATATCAATTAAGCCAGTAATACCAGAATGGATAAATGTAGAATCACCAATAACTGATACTAACTTCTTAGTAAACTCTTTACCACGGGCTTTAGCCATACCAAATGCTGCAGATACTGAAGCACCCATACAGATTGTAGAATCAACTGAATCTAATGGTTTTGTCGCACCTAATGTGTAACAACCAATATCACCAGATACAGTTAAACCTAATTTCTTTAGTGTGTAGAATGTCCCTCTATGTGGACAACCAGCACACATTACAGGAGGTCTACCTGGAATAGATTCATTTAATTCATTATATGGTACTGGATCAATTCCAAGTACTACTTTCTTAATCATAGATGGAGTATATTCACCAAGTAATGTAAATAAATCTTTACCCTTAACATTAGTAATTCCTAAAGCTCTAACATGTTCTTCAATAAACGGATCTAATTCTTCAATGATGTATACAACATCATGATTCTTAGCGAATTCTATGATCTTATCTGTAGGTAATGGATATACCATACCAAGCTTTAAATAATCTACTTCATTGCCTAAAGCTTCTTTAGAATACATATAAGAAATACCAGCAGTAATTACACCAATTTTTTTACCATTATTTTCTACTTTATTAATAGCTGTATTATTAGCATAATCTACTAATTTTCTTTGACGTTCTTCAACTACTACATGTTTTTTAATTGCCATAGCTGGCATCATAACATTTTTAGCAACACTCTTTTCATAATCTTTAAGCTTATAATCTATTCTATCCTCTAATTCAACTAAACCTTGAGAGTGTGATACTCTAGTTGATAGACGAACTAATACAGGAACATCATATTCTTCTGATAATTCAAAAGCTAATTTTGTATATTCTTTACATTCCATTGAATCACTAGGTTCTACCATCAATACTTTAGATGCTTTAGCATAGTGACGTGAATCTTGTTCATTTTGGCTTGAATGCATACCTGGATCATCAGCAACACAATATACTAAACCACCATTTACGCCAATATATGATACAGTAAATAATGGGTCAGCCATTACATTCATACCAACATGCTTCATACAAGACATAGCTCTTGCACCCGCCATTGAAGCACCAATTGATACTTCGGCAGCAACCTTTTCATTTGGAGCCCATTCAACTTGAACTTCTTTATACTGAACCATACTTTCAGTAATTTCAGTAGATGGAGTTCCCGGATAAGATGAAACCACACTAACGCCAGCCTCGTATGCTCCCCTTGCGACAGCAGCGTTTCCTATTAATAATTTTTTCATATAATCCCCTCTTGTCTTATTTTGAAAATTTAAAAAGATTATACCATATAAATTGAAAAAATAAATTTATTTTTGCTTTTTCCTTAATAAATAATTACTTTTTCATTAAAAACAAACTAATTTCTAATTATATTTTAATAATAGTACTGTTTTTAAAATATTTTTTATTTCTTAGTACATCTTAAATACCTTGATTTAAAAAAAATTTAATTATATAATTAGGCATGCGTATACGCTAATAAAATTTTCATTTTTGTTCTCGTAGCTCAGCAGGATAGAGCGTTCGCCTCCTAAGCGAAAGGTCGTGCGTTCGAATCGCATCGGGAACGCCATTTTGACATTAAAACAG
>JAILGR010000094.1 GCA_024696565.1 Acholeplasmatales bacterium
AAAAGATAATTAATTTATTATTATTTATTGTATTCTTAGCTACATTATCATCTTGTAGTATTAATAATAAAGAAATATCAGTATTTTATTATGATGAAAATGATATCTTTTTAAATCAGTTAAGTCAAAAATTAACTAAGAATCTATCTAGTAAATATAAAATAACTAATTATTATGCAAATAAAAGTCAAGTTAAACAAAACCTTCAGGTTGATGAAGTATTACATAAATCATCATTAGTATTAATGAATATGGTAGATAGACTTGCTAGTGGAGCGGTAGTTGAAAAATGTAAAAAAGAAAATATTCCTATCATATTTTTTAATAGAGAACCTCTTTTAGAGGATTTAGTTGATTATGATAATTGTTATTATGTAGGACCTGATCCTGATAAACAAGGTAAGCTTCAGGTTTTATGTGCCGCTAATATATTTGGTTCTCCTTCATCATTAAATCCTAAATATGATTTAAACCATGATAATAAGATTCAATTTGTCCTATTAAAGGGTGAACAAGGTCACCAAGATGCTGAAAGAAGAACTCAGTCATGCCTATCAAATATTAAACAAATGGGATATGATGTGGAACTTATTTCAATTGGTGTATGTAATTGGAATAGAACTGAGGCGTATAATTTATTGTGGAGTCAATATAATCAAACATTAAAAGACGTTGAATTAATATTAGCTAATAATGATGAAATGGCTATTGGAGCAGCAACTTTTTTAAATGAAAAAAAGGCATCTCCTACAGATTCTATCATCCCAGTTATTGGGGTTGATGCAACTGATGCTGGAATTGAAGCTGTAAATAATAAGTTATTAGCATCTACTATTATTAATGAAAAATTTATTTATATTGATTCTAAAATATATGGTAGTGATGGCGAGAACTGAAAAAGTTCTCGCTTATTTTTTTTAAAAAAATCATAATATTTAACAAATTTTGTTTGAAAAATAGGCTAAAAAAGGGTAAAAATCTGTATTTTTTACTAAAAATAATAAAATTTTAAGGGAAAATAATAAAATATTACATTTTTTGTGATACCGCTTTCTTCTATAATGTAGCTGTCTTAATCAAGTACAACATTTCATAAATAGGAGGATAAAATTTAAAATGAAAAAAGTTGCTTTAATTGGTTTAGGCGCCATTTTACTTGGTGCTTCATTGACAAGCTGTAGTGGAGGAAATAAGGTTAAAAATGCTGATAAACCTTTAATTTTTTATAACAGACAACCTTCAGATCCACAAACTGGCGATATCGATATGAAAACTATGAACTGGAATGGTTCAACATATTATGTAGGTTTTGATGCTGCTGGTGGTGGTGCAGTTCAAGGTAAGCTTATTACTGATTTCTTTGCTGAAAAGAATAAGGCAGAAGTAGATAAGAATTCAGATGGTAAGATTGGTTATGTATTATGTATCGGTGATGCAGGTCATAACGATTCAAAGGCAAGAACTAAGGGTATTCGTGAGGCCTTAGGTACTTGGAATAATAAATATGATGCTGGTGCTTCAAATACTAAAGAAGGCGTTATTCACTGTAAAGATGGTGATTTAGTTGTAGTAGAACTTGACTCTAAGGAAATGAAGGGTACTGATGGTTCTACATGGAATGCCGATGCAGCAGGTAACCAAATGGGTAACTGGGCTACACAATATGGTAGCGTTGGTACTAATGAATTAGATATGGTTGTATCAAATAATGATGGTATGGCAATGGGTTGCTTAAATAACTCATCATTCCCTAAGGGAACTCCAATTTTCGGTTATGATGCTAATGCCGATGCGGTTGCTGCTGTAGGTAAGGGTGATTTAACTGGTACAGTTTCTCAAAACGTAGATGCTCAAGCTGCTGCTACATTACAAGTTATTCGTAACATTTTAGATGGTGTTACTGGTGATGATGTAGTTAAAAAAGGTATTACAGAAAAAGATCAATACGGCAATAAGATTTCTGCAGAAATGACTTATTTATCTGAAACAAAGGCATTATTAGCTAAGAACGTTGCAGTTAATAAAGCTAACTGGGAACAATATAAAGAAGGTTCAAGAGATACAGGTATTAAGAAGTCTAATGCTCCTGAAAAGAAAGTATTATTAACTGTTTATAATGCAGGTGATAACTTCTTATCAACATCTTATATTCCAGCATTACAATATTATGATAAATTACTAGGATTAAAGGTTACTTATGTACAAGGTGATGGTCAATCAGAGACTACATGCTTAGATAAGTTCGTTAACCTTGATAACTACGATGCATTTGCAGTTAATATGGTTAAAACAAATTCTGGTCAAGATTATACAGAAAAGCTAAAGTTCTAATTATTTGAATAAGCAACTAAGCTAAGTTTGAAAAATAGAATTATCACGCCTAGCTTTAGGCGTGATAATTTTATGAATTAAGAGGAGTGATAAATAATGGAAGCAAATAATATATTAGAAATTCATCATCTCTCTAAATCGTTTGGTAGAAACAAAGTCCTAGATGGAATAGATTTTGCAGTAAAAAAATCATCTGTAATGGGACTTATGGGTGAAAATGGAGCCGGTAAATCAACTATGATGAAGTGCCTATTTGGCATTTATAGCAAAGATGAAGGTACTATATATTTTAATGGTGAAACTATAGATTACCAAGGGCCTAAGGAATCCTTAGAAAATGGTATTGCGATGGTTCACCAAGAATTAAACCAATGTCTAGATCGTACTGTTGTTGATAATATGTTCTTAGGAAGATATCCAACAAGGCACGGTGTAATAGATGAAAAGAGAATGTTAGAAGTATGTACTAGATTATTCTCTTCACTAAATATGGATGTTAATCCAAAACAAGTAATGAGAACAATGTCAGTATCTCAACGCCAAATGGTGGAAATAGCCAAGGCGGTATCCTATGATGCGAAAATTATCGTATTAGATGAACCAACATCTTCATTAACAGAAAGAGAAATACGTAAATTATTCTCAATCATTAATGATTTAAAAAAGAAAGGTATTTCTTTTGTTTATATTTCTCATAAAATGGATGAATTATTTGAAATTTGTGATGAAATTTCTGTAATGAGAGATGGCAAAATGATTATGACTAAGCCAATAAAGGAAACCAACATGAATGAAATAGTTTCAGCGATGGTAGGCCGTTCATTAGATAAAAGATTCCCTGAAGTTGATAATGTCCCAGGAGAGGTTGTTCTTAAGGTTGAAAACTTATCTACAGCATATGTCCCATGCCTAAAAGATGTTTCTTTTGAAGTTAGAAAAGGCGAAATACTTGGCTTTTATGGCCTTGTAGGATCAGGTAGAAGTAAGCTTTTAGAAGCCCTATTTGGTCTTATAACATTATCAGGTGGTACAATCACTTATCAAGGAAAGAAAGTACATTTTAATAATAGTAAAGATGCAATGGATTATAATTTTGCTTTAGTTACAGAAGAAAGAAAAAAAGATGGAATATTTCCAACAGCATCATTAACATTTAATACTTGTATATCTAATTTAAGTAAGTATATGAGTAATGGTGTAATATCAGATTCATTAATGAATGATGCTACTACAAAGCAATTGTCTAATATGCATACAAAATATATGTCATGTGATGATTCTATTCTATCTTTATCAGGTGGTAATCAACAAAAAGTAATTATTGGAAAATGGTTAGAAAGAAAACCTGATGTTTTCTTAATGGATGAACCAACTCGTGGTATCGATGTTGGAGCAAAATATGAAATATATCAATTAATTATCAATATGGCAAAACAGGGAAAAACTATAATTGTTTCTTCATCTGAAATGCCTGAGATTTTAGGAATTACAAATCGTATTGCAGTAATGTCTAATCATAAATTAGCAGGTATTGTAAATACAAAAGAAACTAATCAAGAAGAAATATATCAGTTAAGCGCTAAGTATCTATAGAAAGGAAAATAATATGGAAAGTGCATTAAAGTTAAATGTTAATACAGATCCCAAAATCTTAGAATATAGACAAAAGCTTCATCAATTACGTCAAAATGGTGTTTTTAAATTAAATGAAGTAAAAGAGACTAGTAATAACATAAAAAAGAATAAAGTTATTTCTAAAGAAGAAAAAGCTAAAATTTTACAAGCAAATCAAGAAAAGATTATTCAAGCTAAAGATGATATGAAACTTCATTCAGAAGAGATTTCATCGTTAGTTACAGAAGCGGCAAGTTATACTAAAAAAGTTGGTATAACTAATGAAAAAGAGATTAAAGAAAAAGTAAAAAAAGAAAAAGAATTAGTTAATTCTGAACATATAGCTAATTTAGAAAAGATTAAAAAAGATAATGAAGCAAAAGTTTTAGCTTTAAAAGAAAACTATAAGGATAAATTAACTAAAGAAGATTTAGAAAATTATAAGATTGATTCTTTAGAGTTAAAGAAGAACTTAAAAGGTCAAATTCATGATGAAAATACTTCTTATTTAAATAAATTACAAAATCTAAAAGATGAAGCAAATGATGCATATCTATCTAGAAAAAATGCTATAAAGGATATTCGTAATGGTCATGAAACAATTGTTGAATCTGTTGAGGGCTGGTGGAAGAATAAGGTTTATACATTTGATTTGAAGAAATTCTTCTTGAATAATGCATTATACATCACAATTTTATTAATTTATATTTTATGTATTATTCTAGCACCTTTAACAGGTAAAGGTGACTTACTTACAATGTCATCAATTTTACAAATATTAGAACAATCATCTACAAGAATGTTTTACGCTTTAGGTGTTGCAGGATTAATATTACTTGCAGGAACTGACTTATCAGTTGGTCGTATGATTGCTTTAGGTTCTGTTACAACTGCAGTATTACTACATGATGGACCAAATGTAATTAGATTCTTTGGATTAGATCCACTTGATTTTACTGCAATGCCTATGTTCTTCCGTGTTGTAATTGCTCTATTACTATCAGTAGTATTATGTACATCATTTAGTGCTTTAGCTGGTTTCTTTACAGCTAAATTCAAGATGCATCCATTTATTACAACACTATCTACACAATTATTAATTTATGGATTATTATATTTCTCTACAACAGGTACACCAACTGGTGGTGTTGAAAGTGGAATTAAAGATGTAATTGGTGGTAGATGGGAAATAGGAGATATATACTTCCCGAAACTGATTATATATGCCGTAATAGCGATAGTTGTCGTCTGGTTTATATGGAATAAAACTAAATTTGGTAAAAATATGTATGCTGTAGGAGGAAATAAAGAAGCCGCAGCTGTATCTGGTATTTCAGTATTTTGGACTACGCTTGGTGTATTCATTATGGCAGGTATTCTATATGGCTTTGGTTCATTCTTTGAATCATTCCGTTCTAATTCATCAGCCGGTACTGGTCAAGGACTTGAACTAGATGCTATCGCTGCTTGTGTTGTAGGTGGTATTTCATTTAGTGGTGGTATTGGTAAGATTAGAGGCGCCGTACTTGGTGTAATTATCTTTACAGGTTTGACATATTGTCTATCATTTTTAAATATTGATACTAATCTTCAATTCGTATTTAAGGGTATCATTATCATGGCAGCTTGTGCCTTAGATTCTGTTAAATACTTGAAGAAAAAGTAATATAACACCTTTCTCCTTTTGAAAAGGGTAGCCCCCCTACTACCCTTTTCTAATATATTTAATGTTTAAATTCTTAATGCTTTTTCTTAAAGAAGAAGCATTTTTTTCTTTTTATTATATTTGAAAAATTGAAAAAGATCGTATTAATGGTATAATTAAATAAATGGGACTAGATTATATAATTGAAAGGGGGTCATATTATGAACTTTTACGTTTGTATTGTCATATTAACTGTTCTTTTAATGATTGCTATGACCTTGCATGTTTTTCGATATTCAGGTTTTACTAAGAATCAAAAAACATGGTACATATTAACATTTTTATCAATTATGGTTTGTTCTTTAGCTGAATACGCAGTTCATTGTGGTTATTATGATAAATCATTTAAGTTTATCCTTACAGTTTTAACTGTTATTCAGTTTTCTTTAGCCCCTTTACTTGGAGTATTATTTATAGGTGCATTAGGATTAAAACATCAAAAGAAGATAGCTATTGGTTTTATTGGAATTAATTTATTTGTAGAAATATTATCAGCTCCATTTGGTTGGATATTCTATTATACAGATGAGGGCTATTTTAGAGGTGAATATTTCACTATTTATATGGTGTTTTATTTCATAAGTTTATTATATTTAATTATATGTATGGTTATTGTTGGTAAAAAATTTAGCCATAGAGATATGCCTACAATCATTATGGTATTAGTTATACTAGTTGCAGGTATTATACCAATGTCTTTTTATAGAATAAATGTAACATATATGGCAATAGCTATTAGCTCTAGTGTTTGTTATATATATTATAATGATTTGGTTCAGCAAGATATTCAAGTCGCTTTTACTATTAATCAAAAAAGAATCTCAAGTATGCAAGAACATATAATATCAGGACTTGCTAACTTAATTGAAAATAGAGATATGGAAACAGGAGAACATATTACTAGAACTAGTAGATATGTTAAAACTTTAGCTGAATTAGCAAGAAAAGAAGGTCTATATGTAGATAAAATAAATGATGAATTTATTGACCATTTATTTGTTTTAGCTCCTCTTCATGATATAGGTAAAATATTAGTATCTGATACAATATTAAAAAAACCTGGTAAATTAACTTCTGAAGAATATGAAGAAATGAAAAAACATGCAGCGCTTGGTGGTTCTGTAGTTAGAGAAGTATTAAATGGAATAACTGATGAAGAATATTTATCTTTTGCTGAAGATATCGCAACATATCATCATGAAAGATGGGATGGAAGTGGCTATCCTAAAGGATTAAAAGGAGAAGAAATACCACTATCTGCTAGAATTATGGCTATTGCGGATGTATTTGATGCCTTAATATCTGAGCGTTGTTATAAAAAAGCTTATCCAGCAGAAGAAGCATTTAAGATAATTAGTGAAGAATCAGGCTCACATTTTGATTCAAAATTAGTTGATATTTTCTTAAAAAATAAAGATTTGTTTTTATAAGATTTAAAGAGGCCTAAATTGGTCTCTTTTTAAATGTTAAAAAGTTTCAAAATATGATAAAATGATATAAATAGTACTATTATAACAGGAGGAAAATAGATGATTAATAATTTTACTTATAATACTCCGACTAAATTAGTTTTTGGTTCTGGAGTCATAAAGGATTTACCAAATGTATTAAAAGAATATGGTAATAATGTTTTACTAACATATGGCGGAGGATCAATTAAAAAGATTGGCCTATATGATGAGATAAAGACATTATTAAAAGATTTTAATGTTTATGAATTAAATGGTATTGAACCAAACCCTAAATACGATCCATCAGTATTAGATGGGGCTAGATTATGTCGTGAAAACAATATAGATGTAATTTTGGCTGTTGGTGGTGGTTCTGTCATTGACTGTTCTAAAGCTATAGCGGTTTGTGCCCTATATGATGGTGAGGGTTGGGATATTATATCTGGTAAAGTTAAAGCTAAAGGAGCTATTCCTTTAGTAGATGTATTAACTTTAGCCGCAACAGGTAGCGAATATGATTCTGGGGCAGTTATTTCTAATACTGCTATAAATGATAAAAGAGGTTATGGTTCTAAATATATATTCCCTAAGGTATCATTTTTAGATCCTAGATATACATTTAGCGTTTCTAAATGGCAAACTGCCTGTGGTACTGCAGATGCGATTAACCATATATTAGAACAATTCTTCCAAGAAACACCATCTATAATTAATGATGGATTGATGATAAGTGTAATTAAATCATTAATGGCTAATGTTAGTGTTGCATTAAATGAGCCTGATAATTATGAAGCTAGAAGTGAGCTTATGTATGCTTGTTCTTTAGCATGTAATGGAATTTTATCAAACGGTTGTAGTTCATCAGGTTGGCCTATGCATTCAATTGAACATGCCTTAAGTGCTTTTTTCGATATTACTCATGGGGCAGGCCTAGCTATTATAACTCCACATTGGATGGAAGAAATCTTAAGTGATAGAACATTAAATAGATTTATGGTATTAGGTAATGAATTATTTAATATCAGAGTTAATACCAAAGAAGATGCAAAATTAGTTATAAAAGCCTTTTATGATTTCTTTAAAGGAATTGGTATTTCTATGCATTTGAAAGATTTAGGAGTAGATTCTAATAAAATTGAAGAAATGGCTACTCATATTTTAGAAAATGATTCAACTGTTGGTAATTATATGTATGTTAATCTTGATAAGGATGCCTTAATTCGTATTTTAAAAGCTAGTATGTAAGATTTAAAAACATTTGGGGGCATTATATGAAGCTTTTGACAAATAGACTAATTATTACTGAATTTAATATAGATATGGCTTTAGACATTCATTTAAATTCATTAGATATAGATAATAAAAGATTTGTTCCTGATGAAGTATTTGAAACTGTTGATGAAGCTAAAGAAGTAATAGAATTTTTAATTTCACAATATAATTCTAAAGAAGGACCTTTTGTATATCCAATTCTTACTAAAGATTTAAATCAAAATATAGGTTATGTTCAGTTAATAAAAGTAGATGATGGATTTGAAATAGGATACCATATAGCTAAAAAATATACTGGTAAGGGATATGCTACTGAAGCAGTAATGGCATTCTTAGAATATTTACCAAAGAAAATGGGCATAGATATTGTTTATGGTATTTGTCTATCAGATAATATTGCATCTAAACATGTTTTAAATAAATGTGGGTTTGAAAAAGTATTTGAAGGATTAGCATTATATCAAGGCGAAAGTCGTATGGTATATAAAAGTATTTATAAAGTGAAATAATAATGAGCCATTGGTTAACAGAATCAAACCGATGGCTCTTTTTTTGCCACTTACATTTAAAAAAATACCGAATACATCGAATATATTTACAACATTTATTTAATATATATAATTTTGGGTGTGAGGTGACAAGTATGGAAATAATTAAAGTAGATAAAATAAGTAAACAATATAAAGATGTTAAAGCCTTAAATGAAGTATCACTTTCAATTAATGAAGGAGAATTATATGGCTTATTAGGAGTTAATGGAGCTGGAAAGACTACTCTTTTAAAAATATTATCAGGGTTGGCTAAAAAAAGTAGTGGTGAAGCATATGTTAAAGGTTATTCTTTATCTCAAATGGATGAAATAAAAAAGATTGTAGATATTTCACCACAAGAAGTTGCAGTAGCATTAAATCTAACTGTTTATGAGAATTTAGTATTCTTCCAAGAATTATATAAAAAGAAGGATGAAGAATACTTAAATATGATTGTTGATTCTTTAGGCTTAAGAGAAGTTTTAAAGAAAAGAGCTAAAACATTATCTGGTGGTTATCAAAGAAGATTATCTATAGCGATAGGTTTAATGTCTAAACCAGAAATATTATTCTTAGATGAACCTACATTAGGACTAGATGTATTAGCTAGAAGAGAACTTTGGAATATCATTAAATTATTTAAAGGTAAAATTACTATTATATTAACATCTCATTATTTAGAAGAAATAGAAGCATTATGCGATAGAATAGGTGTTATGTCTAAAGGTAATTTATTATTTGAAGGGACTGTTGATGAAATGAAAAATAAGACAAATGAGACTTCATTTGAAGAAGCATTCATTAAGATTGTAGGAGGTATGAAATAATGAGAAAAACATTAATATTTGCAAAAAGAAATTTAAAAGAAATGTTAAGA
>JAILGR010000112.1 GCA_024696565.1 Acholeplasmatales bacterium
CCATATTTATGAATATTATTATATTTATAATCTTCATATTTAGAAAAGATTTCTAAAGCTTCATCTATATTTACGAAAATTGGCACTAAACCTGCTTCTTTTTCTTCTTTTGTTAAATTTTGTTGTGATTTACCTTCTAATAAATTACAAATGAAATAATGGTTAATATGACACCAATTATCAAAATATTCTTCTATATCTAAATATAATTCTTTTGCCTCTACTAAATAACCTGTTTCTTCATGTAATTCTCTTTCGCAAGCATCAGATAATGTTTCTAAACCTTCCTTACCACCACCAGGTAATAAATATAGGTCATATTTTTTCATATAAGATAATAATATCTTATCTTCTTTAATAACAATACCTCTAGATGCATGACGCAAAACTTCTACTTTATTAGTAAAATCATCATATACTAATTTAATTGTTCTCATTAATACTCCTAAAAAAATCCATTAAAAAAACCTCCAAAGAGGTTTTTAATTATTCAGCCATACCAGCAGTGATGATTGCCATCTTGTAAACTTCATCTGCGTTACAACCACGAGATAAGTCATTGATTGGCGCATTTAAGCCCTGTAAAATAGGACCATAAGCTTCATATCCACCAAGTCTTTGAGCAATCTTGTAACCAATGTTACCAGCTTCAATACATGGGAAAATGAATGTATTAGCTTGACCTGCAACCTTTGAATCAGGACACTTAGTCTTAGCTACTACAGGAGATACAGCAGCGTCAAATTGGAATTCACCATCTACTACTAATTCAGGGTCTAATGCTTTTGCCTCTAATACAGCATCATGACTTAATTTAACAGTTCCACCCTTACCAGAACCATATGTAGAGAATGATAATACTGCAACTTTTGGATCAATACCGAAGAAAGCAGCAGTCTTAGCTGTTTCAACAGCAACCTCACCTAATTTTCTAGCAGCTGTAACAGTTACATTACCTTGAGCATCAATTGAATCTTCATAAGCAATATTAATTGCACAGTCACCCATTGCAAGTTTTTCTTCTACACCATCTTTATTTCTAAATAAGATGAAGCAAGATGATACTAAGTTAGCACCCTTCTTAGTCTTTACTAATTGTAATGCTGGTCTAACAGTATCTGCAGTTGAATAAGTAGCACCACCAAGTAATGTATCTGCAAGACCCATCTTAACTAGCATTGTACCAAAATAGTTAGACTTAGATAAAGAGTTTCTGCAATCCTCAGCAGTCATTTTTCCTCTTCTTAATTCAACCATCTTTGTTACCATATTATCCATATCAGGATATGTTAATGGATCTAAAATTTGAGCTTTAGAAATATCAAAATTTCCTTCTTTTGCAGCAGCCTTAACTTCATCAACGTTACCACAAAGAATTACGTCCATTAAATCTTCAGCTAATAATCTAGCTGCAGCTGATAAAATTCTTTTGTCTGTTCCTTCTGTAAGAACGATAGTTTTTTTCTTAGCCTTTAAATTAGCTAATAATTTATCAAACATACTCATTAATATAACCTCCAAAGTTTTTAAAACACCATAAGTTATTGTATGCTTTTTTTATTAATTAGTCAATAATTGCAAACGTTATTTTATAAGATTAAAATCTTATTTATCTTTTTTTGAAGCTAATACACTATCTACTACTCTAGCAATTACATAATATACTGGGATAGTAATAAACAATACCCAAAGTGGATGCCAAAAGCCTACAAAAGTATTTCCAAAAATACTATATTCTACATTTTCAAATCTTTTACCTAAAAAACAATATATAAATACAACTAATAAAGGATATAAAAATCTAGACATTCTTCTTAACTTAATCGCATCATATAGTGATGATACCATTGGGATTAATAAAAATAATACCCAATAACAACTCCAACCATATGGGCTTAAAAATCCAACTATTAAATAAGCAATAACACAAATAAATAACATTGAACCATCTAAGATAGCCTTAATTGGTTGCATCTTCTTATTTTGATTATCATCATCTAAGTCATCATCATCTAATACTTCTTGATCTAATTCCTTATCTTCTTTTTCTTCAATTGGATTTTCCAAATTAAATTCTAAAGACTTTTCAGTATTTAATAATTCATCTAAGCTTACACCATATAATTTAGCTAAAGATATTAAATTATCTGTATCTGGTGAAGCTTCCGCTCTTTCCCATTTAGAAACAGCTTGTCTAGATATACCAAGCTTATCAGCAACATCCTCTTGAGATAATCCATTTTTCTTTCTTAATTCATATAAACGATTTGCAGTTTCAATATTCATAATCATTTCCTCCTTATTTGCATCTTCATTACATCATTTTTTATAATGTATTACTAGCAATTCTAGTTTGAAAAGGTAGCAACTTTAGGTTGCAAAGGCCAAAAATAAGCTATTTTTATATAAAAATCACTATTTTTTTATAAAAAGTTACCATAAATATGATAAATAATAGATTTTACAATACTTACATTATTCTATCATATATATTTCTATTTTAAAAGAAAAAAGGAGTTTAACTCCTCTTTACTAGTTCTTATGTAATAATAATACCTTTGAATAGGAAAAACTCTTAAATTCTAAGAATAGATTATACCAATATAATTTTTCCATACCTCTGAATGTTCTTCTTTGTTTAACGAAATCAAGATCCTTATTAATAGCTGTAAAGTCCTTAATATTCATAGCTAGTGTTTGGTTATCATTAGGTTTAGTTACAGTTTCAACCATAATAGTAACATTCTTAAAATATTTACAAATATTATCTATTAATTCAACTACTTTTTCTTTTTCTTGGTACATAATAAAGTCTTCTAATACTATTAGTCTAGTTGGACTTGATGTTTTAATCTCTTCAAACCAAGAATAATCAAATGGATCTTTATCAATATATTTTTCATCTCTATATTGACTATAGAAAGTGTTTAATTCAGAATTTCCTACATAATACCAATTAGTATTAGCTTTTTTAATTCTATATTTTCTTGTATCTAGGCCATTACCAATATTAATAATTGAAGCATTAGAATTAAATCTAATATAATCTTCCATTACTTCATCAAAAGTCAATAAAGTAGCTAAATACTTTTCAGATACTTTTTTATCGACATTCATTTCTTTTAAATCAAGCTTTTCAAATAAGACTTCTGCTTCTAAATCTTTAAATTTTTTCTTTTCATCTTTAGAATAAAGATTTCTTATATATAATTTTTGAAGCTCTAATTGTTTTAATTCTTCAAAGGTCATAATTACTCCTCTTATAATAAATCTCTATTTAATTTACCAAATTTCTTAATTACATCAACTGTAGGCTTTATAAAGTTTGTATCAATATCTTCAATTCTTCCTTCATCTACTAATTTAGCATTTTCTGGATTGATAGGTAAGTTTTGAATTGGTAATATATCATAATGGAAAGCCACTTCATCTAATTTAGATGGCCCAAATGGATATATTTTTTCATTACAGCATGGGCAATTCATATAGCTCATATTTTCTACTAAACCAATGATTTTTACATTCATTTGGTTACACATTGATACAGCCTTACCAACTATCATCTTAACTAAGTCTTGAGGTGTAGATACAATAATTACTCCATCCACTGGAATAGATTGGAATACTGTTAAGGCAACATCACCAGTTCCTGGTGGCATATCTACAAATAGATAATCAATATCTCCCCAACAAGTATCAGAATAAAATTGTTTAATTGCCCCACCAATAACAGGGCCTCTCCATAATACTGGAGTTTCTTCATCTTGTAATAAAAGATTAATTGATATCATTTTAATACCAAGTTTAGATACTGATGGATACATTGTATCTTCTGTACCCTTAATTTCTTCAGTTACACCAAAAGATTTAGGAATTGATGGACCTGTAATATCTGAATCTAAGATACCAACTTTATATCCTTCTTTGGCAAATTGTGTTGCTAGAAGCGATGTAACCAAAGACTTTCCTACACCACCCTTACCTGATACTACACCAATAATTTTTTTAATTTTTGAATCTTTTGGGGCCTTCGCAAGTAATGATTTATTCTTATCACAAGATTGGCTACAACTATCACAATTATGGTCACAACTAGACATTTTAATTCTCCTCTTCTTTAATACCTAAAGCCTCTTGATTGGCTTTTATTTCTTTATCATGTTCATGAATGCCTAAAATTAAATCATTAATATGATTACCATAATCTAGAGATGTATCTCTTTTAAATATTAATTCAGGCATTTTTCTTGCTTTAAGCTTTTTAGCAAGCTGACTTCTTAAATAACCCTTACAATCTTCAAGGGCTTTTTGATAATTTTCTTCCTTTCCTTGATAGAAAGTATAATAAATTGTCATAAATGATAAATCATTAGTAATTCTTACTTCAGTTACTGTTACGCTTGAAAGGTGTTTATTTTTAGCGTCTTGTCTTAAGATAATTGATAATTCTCTTAAGGCGTTAGATTCTAATCTTTGTAAACTTAATCCCATTATCTTGGAATCTCCTTCATAATTGATGCTTCAATAACATCGCCTTCTTTAATATCATTAAAGTTCTCGATGCCAACACCGCATTCAAATCCATATTTAACTTCTTTAACATCATCTTTAAATCTTCTTAAAGAAGCCATCTTTCCTTCAAATATAACAACACCATCACGTAAAATACGAACTAATGAATTTCTTTCAATTACACCATCTGTTACATAGCATCCTGCAATAGTACCAATCTTAGAAATCTTAAATGTACTTCTAACTTCAGCTTGACCAGTAACAACTTCTTCATATTCAGGGTCAAGTAGACCATTACATGCAGCTTCAATATCTTCAATAACTTTATAAATAATGTTATATAAACGGATTTCAACACCCTTAGTTTGAGCCTCCTGTCTAACAGGAGCCATAGGACGAACGTTAAAGCCGATGATGATTGCATTAGAAGCTTCTGCTAAAGTTACATCAGTATCAGTTATTGCACCTACTGTTGCACGGATAATATTAACAGATACATCTTCTTTTGTAATCTTTTCTAGTGATGCTTTTAATGCTTCAACTGAACCTTGAACATCACCTTTAATAATTAAATTTAAAATCTTTTCTTTATTTTGTTCAGCATTCTTAAATAATTCTTCTAATGAAGTAGCCTTCTTAGCTGATGCTTCTTGCATCTTAGATCTTTGTAATCTTGCCTCTGCAGTTTCTCTTGCCATCTTTTCAGATGCAAAGACCATGAACTTATCACCAGCCATAGGTACATCATTTAAGCCTGTAACAGCAACTGGTTGAGAAGGTAGTGCTTCTTGGAAGCGTGAATGATGGTCATCTTCCATCGTTCTAATTCTACCCCATGTATTACCACAAACAACACAATCACCAATCTTTAGTGTACCATTTTGAACTAAGAATGTCGCAACAGGACCTCTACCTTTATCTAACTGAGCTTCAATAACACTACCCATAGCTAAACGAGAAGGATTAGCTTTTAATTCTTTCATTTCAGCTACTAATTGAATCATTTCTAGTAAGTTATCAACGCCAGTACCCTTTAAGGCACTAATAGGACAGAAAATAGTATCTCCACCCCAATCTTCAGCTAATAGTCCATAATTAGCTAATTCTTGTTTTACTCTATCTGGATTAGCAGTTGGCTTATCCATTTTATTTACTGCAACAATAATTGGACATCCTGCAGCCTTAGCATGGGCAATGGCCTCTTCAGTTTGAGGCATTACACCATCATCAGCAGCTACAACTAAAATAACGATATCTGTTATTTGAGCACCACGAGCACGCATTTGTGTGAAAGCCGCATGGCCTGGAGTATCAACAAATGAAATTACAAATCCATTATGGTTAACTTGGTAAGCACCAATATGTTGAGTAATTCCTCCTGCTTCTCCCTTTGCTACTCTAGAATTACGAATTGTATCTAAAAGAGTAGTTTTACCATGGTCAACGTGTCCCATAATAGTAACTACTGGTGGACGACTAACAAGGTTTTCTTCTTCATCTTCGATAACCATTTCATCAAAACGGGTAGCATCAGTAATTACCTCATCTTTTAATTCAAAACCAAAATCCATTGCTACAAGCTCAATAGTCTCTCTATCAATAGTTTGGTTTTGAGAAGCCATAATACCTAGCTGCATAAGCTTCATAATTATTTGGGCATTTGTTTTTCCTAAACCATTTGCTACATCAGCAACAGTCATATCTGGCTTATAAGTTAAAATACCCTTTTGCTTATTATCTTCCTTCTTCTTTCCTTTTTGTTGTGGGATGTTAGAAGTTCTTGTTTCCTTTTTCGCCGGTTTTTTCGCCACAATATCACCTTATTTCTTTAAAATTTTTAAAAAGCTTTCATTTGTTATTCCAATAACCATTTTATTTTCTTTTCCAATGGCTAAAGAAATCTCATTTGAGGAAAAGCTTAAATCAACCTCTATATTATAAAATTTGCATTTATCTAAAACTTTTTTTTGGGTATTAGCTGAAGCATCATTAGCTAAGAATACATACTTAACTTTAGATTGACGAATATAGTCAATAACTATATCAGTTCCACCGACTAAGCCTCTAGCCTTATTACATAAACCCAAATTATTTAATCTTTTATCCATTATTTTTCTAAAAGACCTAAAAGCTCATCATAAATGTTACTAGGCACTTCAACCTCAAGCTTTTTATCTAAAGCTTTAGTTTGTTTAGCCTTTAATATAACATCTTTGTCAAGCTTTAAATATGCACCTCTACCATTAGCCTTACCCTTTAAATCAACTATTACATTCATTTCAGGAGTACGAACTACTCTAACTAAATCTTTCTTTTCTAAGACTTCTTTAGTTACAACACAGGTGCGTAATACTGCCTTACGTTCCTTCATTAGATTAAGAATCCTTTTTCATATGCTTCAGAAACTGACATAATATCAATTTTCCATCCGCAAGATTGAACAGCAAGACGAACATTTTGTCCTGACTTACCGATAGCTAAAGATAAATGCTCATTAGGAACAACTACAACAGATGACTTGTTTTTTACATCTACTGATAATACTTTAGTTACATTAGCAGGTTGTAATGAATTAGAAATTAATTCTTCAGGAACTTCACTCCATTTATATAAATCAACCTTTTCTCCACCTAAAGCATTAACGATTTCACGAATACGAGATCCACCTTCACCAACACAAGAACCAATAGCATCTACATGTGGGTCATTTGAATATAGGGCAATCTTAGATCTATCACCAGGATCTCTTGCGATACCCTTAATTTCAATAACTCCACTCTTGATTTCTGGAATATAATTTTCCATTAAACGAGTTACTAATGCTCTATCAGTACGAGAAACAGAAACCTTAGGCTCCTTAGTAGTCATTTCTACTTTACGGATATAAACATTAATTGGATCTCCAAGTTGTGGATTATCATTAGGTAATAATTCACTCTTAGGAATACTTGTAACAACACCTCTTCCTAAGTCAATCATTACATAATTCTCTTTAATATTTGTAACAGTACCACGTACCATTTCATTTTCTAATTCTTTAAAATAGTCATAAGCTACTTCTCTTTGTCTTGTTCTATTACCTTGAGTAAATACACTCTTAGTTGCTGCAGCTAATGTACGGTTGAATTCTTTAATATTGATTGCTTGCTTAACAATATCGCCAACCTTATATGTTGACTTAATCTTTTTAGCATCCTCTAATAACATTTCAGCCATAGCGCCTTCTTCTAATTCTTCAGAATAAGCTGCAACTACAACATGAACACTATACATAGAAATTTCATGATGATCAGGATCAATTACAACCTCACAAGAAGAATGACCAAACTCCTTTTTAAAAGAATTCATTAATCCCTTTTTAAAACTCTCATAAACATCAGTAACATCAATTCCTCTATCCTCTGCTACTTCGTTTGCATATTCAAAAAAAGCCTTGTTAATCATTTTTATCCTCCTATATCTTAACAGCAAGCCTTATAAGCTTTACTTCATTAATCATGATAATTTGCTTTTTAAATCTTCCTTTTACGTTAATTCTTAAGGTAATATTATCGCTATTAGCATCTTCTAATATACCTTCATAAACCATGTTTTCTACCTCAACATGAACATACTGGCCAATAGAATCAACAATTTCTTCTTGATTTCTTAATTCCTTTTCTGCCCCTGGGGATGAAACCTCTAGCATGTATTCGGGCATATCCATATCATAAGCATCTAATCTTTCTGATAAGTATTCATTAGCTAAAGATAATGTTTCTAAATCTATACCGCCTTTTTTATCTAAAAGAACTCTTAAAATTAAATAACCAAACTC